>JAZQXI010000049.1:0-1651 GCA_045632805.1 Eubacteriales bacterium
TCACGGTCTCGCCGTTTTCCAGCAGATACAGAACGCCCTTGGTGTTGACTGCGGCAACCATCACCTTACCGCCTGTCTTATTATACAGGACGGAGGCAACATTGGTGGGCAGCGCGGCGATCTCAACCTCACCCTGGATCAAACCGGGGTTGATCATGTCGGCAGAGGATGCAACCTCGATATTGTAATTCAATGCCGCGTTGCCATTCTTGACATCGTTGATCATCGGTGCGATGCCGACACCGGTGGTGCCGCTCAGCACCATAATATCGATTTTCAGCTCTTTGTCAAGCTCAGCAGGCTTTTCCTCAGTCGGATCACTATGCGCGGTCGTGGTAACGACCTTATCGGCGGCGTTTCCGCAAGCGGCAAACGGCAGACAAAGCAAAAGAGCAAGTGTCAGTGTCAGTGTGCGAATCAGGATGTTTTTCATGATAGGGTCTCCTTTGTGGTTGTTTTCTTGTGATAATATATTGCCATCCCGTCACGGTCGTGCAGGGTTATGGTCTTACCTTGCTTGGAGATGAATCCGTCCTCGGTCAGCGTATCAAAGGCACGATACAGTGACGCACGACCTAGATCCAGCATTTCCGCGAGAGCGCTCATTGAGAGCGGGAGTGCGACGGTCTGTGTCTCTCCCAAGGAGAGCAAATAATGAGACAACTTGATCTCCGCGCTTCCTGCTGTCAGATAGCCGATCTTTTGATTCAAAAATCGGATACGTCCGGTTAGAAAGCTGATATAATGCTCGCGAAACGCGCGGCTCTCCTCAATCAGCAGACGCACAGCCTCGGGGCGAACGGTCAGAACCTCCGTATCCTCCTTGGCCTCAATGCGGCTCAGGCTTGGGCGGGCATTGTCGTACCAATCCGAAATGCCGAAAACGGCACCTGCAGTAAAGGTTCGAAGCATGACCTTCTTGATCGGATGTGGTGTATAGGCAATGGCAGAGCCACTCAACACGATGCCCAGGCCATCCGAATCAGAAGTCGGTGTCCGAATCTCCTCGCCCGCGTGAAAGCGGCGAACAGGGCACAATCCCTCATCGGATAATCGCTCCCAAAGCGTGCGGTCAATATCCTGTAGCAAGGGATGACGGGGAGGGAAGAGCGTATCTCTTTGATCGGTCATGGAACATTCTCCTTTTGTCTCATTTGAGACAATTTTATTATATACGAAAATTGTATATTTGTCAAGGACTTTTGTGCGATTTTGACGGTTGATTTGCAAAAAAGTTTATGAAGAAAATGTTAGAAAGGCAAAAAAGGGATTGCTTTTTTGAATGAAAAGGATTATAATAATATAATGTAAAGGTATGTATGCTCGCATACTGTTTTCAGAAAAGAGGAATGGATATGACATTGGTTATTTTAGCTGCCGGCATGGGATCCCGCTACGGTGGACTCAAGCAGTTGGATCCTATTACAGACCACGGCGAGTTTATTATCGATTTTTCTATTTTTGACGCCATTCGCGCAGGTTTTGATCGCGTTGTGTTCATCATTAAAAAAGAGAATGCAGAGCTTTTCCATCAGACCATCGGTTGCCGCGTGGAAAAGCATATTAAGGTAGCATATTGTTATCAGGGATTGGACGTCATTCCCGATGGCTGTACCGTCCCCGAGGGACGAGAAAAGCCGCTTGGAACAGG
>JAZQXI010000050.1:0-2208 GCA_045632805.1 Eubacteriales bacterium
CATCATCAAGAAGACGGTTGGTCTGCGTGTAAGTGCCGAGGAGGAGATCAAGGGACTTGACAGCACCGAGCACGGCTTGCCCAGTGCTTACGCAGATTTCGTTCCCGCAGTTGAAAGTCTTGATTACGGATATGAGAGTGCTGTTGCCGTTAGCGGAGAGGTGCCGATGGCAGAGGCGGTCCCCGTAAAGAAGGTTCCTGCTTTTGAAGATGGTACGCCGAAGTTCACAAAAGTCGAGATCATTTGTAAGGAAGCGAGACTTGAGACTCTCAAGAACGCTATGATGGATATCGGTATTACGGGCATGACCGTTTCTCACGTGCTCGGATGCGGCGCGCAGAAGGGCAAGCCGGAATATTACCGCGGCGTTCAGGTTGAAGCAAATTTGTTGCCCAAGGTGCAGATAGATATCGTTGTCAGCAAAATACCTGTACGTCAGGTCATCGAAACGGCAAAGAAGGTTCTTTACACCGGACACATTGGGGATGGTAAGATCTTCGTTTATGACGTTGAAAACGTCGTAAAGGTTCGTACCGGTGAAGAGGGCTACGATGCTTTGCAGGATGTTGAGTAAAGGAGAAATATGAAATACAAAATTGAATTAACAACAGCTCAGGATGTGCAGGAATTTACAAGAATCGTACAGGGAGTAGATGTTGATGTAAGACTCAGCGGTAAAGATGAACATGGAAATCCGTGGGAGCTATCCGCAAAGTCTATGCTATGCGTGTTACTGCTCGGTGGACACATACAGCACAGACATCGAATGTCTCAAAATATAGATTGGAATGCGATCTATTGTGACTGTGAGAAGGACATTTATCCTTTAATACGCAAATTTGTCAAGGAATAATTCAAAGAAAAAGGAGCTTACTATTATGCCAAAAAAGAAACAAAATGATTTTGCTCCCCAAATTGATTTTAAGGAGCAGACTCCCGAGATGCAGTTGAAAGAAGTAAAGCCCGATCCTCTGTACGAGAAAGCGTTCCTTTCCCGTGAGGATAAGAATACGAGCGAATATGCTCGGAATACAACCACTTGGGATTAACTCCTAAAAGAACAAAAGCGATTGAGAAAAGAAAAGTAATACGGATACTCGTCTATAGAGAGCACGGGGTGGTGGAAGCCGTGTGGCGAGCCCGTATGAAGAACACTTTTCGAGCTGCAAGCTGAAAAAGCCTCGGCTTTAGTAGGTGCGCCGTTTGGTCGTGCGTCAATCGACACAGCCTTGATTGAGGCAAAAATGAAGAACAAATATAGGTGGCACCGCGAGTACAGCACTTGCCCTATAGGATGCTGAATTTACTACATATATGAGGTAAAAACAATGTGTTCCATTATGGGTTATTGCGGAAGCGGCGCCACTTTTGCGTCGTTTTCCGAAGCGTTTGATAAAACGGTCTCGCGCGGACCGGATGATACGAAAATCATTGATACGGGAAATGGTCTTCTTGGATTTCACAGACTGGCTATTATGGGGCTTACTCCGTCGGGAATGCAGCCCTTTGAACTTTCCGGCAGCTACGTTGTGTGTAACGGTGAAATCTACGGCTTTGAAAGACAAAGGGAAGCACTAAAAAAGAAGGGATATACCTTTGTAAGCGACAGCGATTGTGAGATACTGCTCCCGATGTACCGTGAATACGGCACGGCAATGTTTGCTATGCTTGATGCGGAATACGCTCTCATCATTTATGACGGTGATAAGGGTGAGTATATCGCGGCACGGGATCCCATCGGTATCAGACCGCTTTATTACGGGTATGACGGTGAAGGCGTAATCCTTTTTGCCAGTGAAGCGAAAAACCTTGTCGGTCTTACGAAAAAGATCTTGCCGTTTCCTCCCGGACACTACTATAAAGACGGTCGATTTGTGTGCTATACCGATATTGCCAAGGTGGATAAAGTTTGTCAGGATGATCTTGATGGCGTATGTCACCAAATTCATGATAAGTTGGTTGCAGGAGTTGAGAAGCGGCTCATCGCCGATGCCAAGGTCGGATTCCTTCTTTCGGGTGGTTTGGATTCATCACTTGTGTGTGCGATTGCACAAAAAAAGAGCGCCCCGAATACACGGAGGCGCATAACAAAAATATCACACCAAAAGAATACCACAAAACAGATGGAAAGGCAAGGGCAGAATATGCAGCACGAAATTGAGTGTATCGAGCGCACCGGCTACCCGAGCCGTTATCAGAAGCATAGGG
>JAZQXI010000051.1:0-10653 GCA_045632805.1 Eubacteriales bacterium
GTATACAATGAAAAATCCGCCGATCTGATTGGTAAGTGCCGCGGTGTGCCCCGACATCAGCACCATGACCAACATCAAAGCAAAGCCGAGCACAATATTCATAACAGGTCCTGCAATCGAAATCAAAATACGTTTCCAAACACTTTGGTTACAGTATGCCTGCTTGGCAAGCTCCGGATCAAGAGAAACGGACGCTTGATCATGCTCCGCATCTTCCGTATTTTCAGCCGAGGTCGTGTCGGTCATGTCCGCCGTATCGTTGATCAGCGATGGCTCGACGTAATGCTCACCGTCTTCGCCGTTTTCTCCCTGCACTGCCTCCATACCGTTTTCTCCCAGCATATTCACAAAGCCACCGATGGGAAAGAGTCGCAACGCATATTTTGTTCCGCTCTTCTTGCTTCTCCATGAAAGGATGGTTGGTCCCATACCAATGGCGAATTCCAGAATTTTGACTCCGCACAAGCGTGCAACGATAAAATGTCCCAGCTCATGAATGAAGATCAAAATTCCAAAAATGAGAAGTGCCAAAAGGATATAAAGAATGTTCAAATCGGGTGCCTCCGTTAGCGTTTAGCAAAGCGTTTTCCGCTTTGCCATAAATTCATTTGCAAGCGATCTTGCAGCGCCGTCGAACGCAAAGATGTCCTCAATGGAAAAGATCTTGGCGGCATCGGGAAGCGCATTGACCGTTTGCTCCACGATCTCAAAAATGCCGACAAAATCCAGTTTCTTTTCCAAAAACGCCCCGACTGCGATCTCATTTGCTGCATTTAAAACTGCGGGAACTGCGCCGCCTGTACGGATGGCATCAAGCGCCAAGCGCAACAGCGTAAAGGTCTCGGTATCGGGCTTTGCAAAAGTCATTTTACCGACAGCCGTTAAATCTAAGGTCGGAATGACCGCCTCGGTACGCACGGGATGTGTAAGCGCGTACTGCACGCACAGACGCATGTCGGGAACCGACATCTGCGCAATGACGCTGTTATCAATATATTCGATGGCGGAATGCATTATGCTCTCGCGATGCACCAGTACCTCAATCTGCTCGGGGCGAACTCCAAACAGATGAACCGCCTCGATAACCTCAAAGCCCTTGTTCATCAGCGTTGCGCTGTCGATGGTGATCTTGGCTCCCATATTCCACGTGGGATGCGCCAAGGCACGCTCGGGTGTAATTTCGGAAAGCTCTTCCCGCTTCATTCCGTAGAAGGGTCCCCCCGAAGCCGTTAACAAAATGCGCTTGATCTGCTCACGTGAGCCGGAGCGCAATGCCTGAAAGATTGCACTGTGTTCGCTGTCAACGGGCAGAATTTCGGTCTTTTTGGCTTCTGCAAGCTTCATAACAAAGTCGCCCGCACAAACCAAGGATTCCTTATTGGCAAGCGCCAGCTTTTTGCCCGCCTGAAGCGTCGCGATGGTTGGACGCAAGCCCGCTTCCCCGATGATGGAGTTGACCACCGCCTCTTGCTTTTCATCGTAAGTCTGTGCGATCATCTCACATATGCCGTCCATTCCACCGTAGACCTTGACGGACGTATCGGCAAGTCGGATCTGCAGGTCCCGCGCGGCGTCTCTGTCCGCCATAGCGCAAGCCTTGACGTGTAAGCTTCTTGCCTGCATCTCTACGCGCGAAACATTACGGTTTGCGGAAATCGCGTTAACAGTGATCCCGTTACGGCGTGCAACGTCGATCGCCTGCTCTCCCACCGATCCCGTAGACCCCAGAATCGTAACGGAAGGATAAATCTGATTCTGTTCCATATTACATCACCTCGAAGAAGTTGAAGAAAGAGCTGAGGGATGCCAATGCGATGGCAACCGAGATGATGGAATCAAAGCGATCCAGCACACCGCCGTGTCCCGCAAAAATCGTTCCGTAGTCCTTGATCCCGTAATGACGCTTGATGACCGACATAAAGAGGTCACCGAGCTGTGCTACGATGGAAGCGACACAGCCGCCGATTGCAAAGACCCAAAGGCGCGCGTTGAGAGACGGATAGATCAGTGTGCATGCAAACCCAAACAGCGTCATAAACGCCGTGCAGAAAAGGATTCCTCCAATGCTTCCCTCTACGGTCTTTTTGGGGCTGACGTCGGGAAGAAGCTTATGCTTGCCGCCGCGACCGAACAAAAGTCCGCAAAAATACGCAAAGACATCCGTGATCCACGCTCCGATAAAGATGGTCAGATACAAAAGATGCCCTGCCGCCCCGCGTTGGCTGTACATGATGATGATCGAAGTAAAGCCCATCAAGATGTAGAACGCGGTGGTAAAAAGCACGGATACCTTTTCGATGCTGTATTTGCCGTGCGAAAAGGTCATGACAACGAAGAAATAGAACAATCCGCACATGACCGTGATAAAGTTGATGCGGCGCAAAATATCCGTATCTGTTAGGTATCGGTTGAGAATGGGAAACACCGCCGTCATGATATAAAGCGGTATTGTAAGCGGATATGCATGACTCATTCCAATACAGCGCGCCATCTCATACATTGCCACTACAGCGCAAAGCGACACCAGAATCGGGAGAATCGGTGTCCACGAGAAAATCACGACTATGATCAGCGCGATCAGGATCACTACGCCCGTAATGATGCGTTGTTTCATAACAGTAAACTCCTCCTTGAAAGGCTTACACACCGCCATAGCGGCGTTTCCTGGAATAGAACGCGGCAACTGCCTCGTCGACATTATCCCCGGTCATATCGGGCCAGAGAACGTCTGTAAAATAATATTCGGTGTATGCCGATTGCCAAAGCATAAAGTTGGAAATTCGCAGGTCTCCCCCCGTGCGTACAACCAGATCGGGATCGGGACAGCCCGCGGTATAAATATGCGCGTTGATATCATCCTCGGTGACGTTTTCCTTTCCTTCGCGGATCAACTCATTACAGGCGTGCAGGATTTCTTCTCTGCCGCCGTAATTGATCGCGATATTGAGAACAAAAGGCTTATGCGAGGTCTCACGGTCGATGCGCGCCATCTTTTCCTGAAGGGACGGTGGAAAAATATCCAAATTTCCGATAAAGCGAAAATGGACGTTGTCCTCCTCCATCTCAAGGAAGCACTCCTCGATATAGTCATCGAAGATCTTCATGATAGTATCCACTTCCTTTTGCGGACGCTTCCAGTTTTCGGTAGAAAAAGCATACACGGTCATATAACGAAGCCCTATGCTCTCGCAATACCGACCGATCTTTTTGAAGGTGGCAGCGCCGTGCGAATGACCGAATTCACGCGGCATTCCGCGCTTTTGCGCCCATCTGCCATTGCCGTCCATGATAAACGCAATGTGCTGCAACCGCTCGTCTACCTTTACTTTTTCCGTCTTCTTCTCTTTTTTTCTGAAAAACATAGTTTCCGGCTCCCCTGCGGACATCTTCCGCGCGTTTTTAGAATTCCGATGCTTTGGATGCGGGGGCTGACTCAAACGAGTCCGCCCCCGAATACCGATCAGATCTGCATGATCTCTTTTTCCTTCTTGGAGGTGATCTCATCAACCAGCTTGACGTAGCGGTCGGTCAAATCCTGTACGGATTTTTCTCCTGCCTTTTGCTCGTCCTCGGTCAACAGACCGTCCTTCTTCTGCTTCTTAATGTCGTCGTTTGCATCTCTGCGGATGTTACGGATCGCGACGCGTGCCTCCTCGGACATCTTCTGGATCTGCTTCGCCAGACCCTTACGGTGCTCCTCGGTCAGAGGCGGGAAAACGAGACGGATGACCGTGCCGTCGTCCACGGGATTGATACCGATGTCGGATGCCTGGATCGCCTTGACCATTGCCTTGAGAGTCGAGCGGTCGTAGGGCGTGATGGTCAGAGTCTTGGGGTCGGTAACCGCAACCGATGCCATATCGGTCAGCCTTGTTGCCGAGCCGTAGTAATCAAACGTTACCTTGGATACGATCGCGCCGTTTGCCTGACTTGCGCGGATCGTGGAAAGGTTGTTCTCGTAAGCGTTTACGCTCTTTTGCATTTTCTCTTCGTGATCTTTGGTGTTGAATTTCATGATTCAATATCCTTTCTATGTAATTGATTATGTTTTTCGATTCAATTGTGAATAGCAGTACCGACAGCCTCACCCATGACCACTCGGTAAATATTTTCGGGATCTGCAAGACCAAAGGCATATCCATTGATCCCATTATCCATGCAGAAAATCGCAGAGGTCATATCCAATGCGCGCAGATTCTCGTCGATGATCTGCTTATAGGTGAGATCGGCATAGCGAACGGCATTCGGATCCTTTTTGGGATCCGCGCTGTAGATGGCGTCGATGTTCTTTGCCATAAGGATACAATCCGCTTTGATTTCAGCCGCGCGCAAAGCAGCCGCCGTATCGGTGGAAAAGAACGGAATACCCGATCCGCCGCCAAGAACAACAACCTTACCGCTCTCCAAGGCTTCAATCGCGCCGCGAGAGGTATAGTGATCGGCAAAAGTATCCATCTCAACCGCCGTCATAACCACTGCCTTCATGCCAACGCGGAGGAACACATCCTGCAACGCCAAAGAGTTGATCGTGGTTGCCAACATTCCCATGTGATCGGCACGGCAATGATCCATGCCCGTTCCCTGTCTTCCGCGCCAAATATTTCCCGCGCCTACAATGACAGCGACCTGAACGCCCGCGTCCACACAGCGTTTGATCTGAGTGGCAACCTTTTCGATAAAAGCAAAATCAAGGATTCCGCCGTCGTTGGGTGCCAGTGCTTCTCCGGAGAGCTTTAACAAAATGCGTTGGTACTTTGGTTTTTCCATAATCTGATCACTCCTTTGGCTATTACTATATATATTCTTTTATATTGTACTACAGAATCTTCCTTTTGTAAACATCTTTTTTGTAAATAAATCAATTTTTTTATCTTTATTTTATTAAAAAAAGCAAAAAAAGAGGGCGGATATGGGTCATTCATGTGAATGACCCATATCCGCCTCCGCGTTAAAGCGGCAACAGTGCAAACAAATTGTCGTTATTGAGAGCAAAGCTTTTTTGCAGCTTTTCTTTTGCGCTCTGCATATTTCCCATGCAGGAATCGATCAGACCCGTAAAGTAGAGGGCTCGTGCTTTCCGCAAACGCTCGGGAGCTTCGATGAAAGGCATAAAGAACGGCGTGGTAGCAAAGAAGCCGTTATCCTTGATCGATTCGATCGCCCCCCAACGGCGTCGGTATTCGGTGACCAGCGCACGCGCCTTAAGCTCCTCCCCAAGGTGATTCCATGCAAGGATCTGATAGTACGGAAGCTCCGGCAGATACATGTTGCTGAAATACTCGATGGTGACATTGGCGATGTAGGTATAGATCTCTCTTGCCTCTGCTGTCCGTCCGAGCGCTTCCAAGCAAAGTGCTTCGCGGTAACGCAGCGGAATACGCTTGGTATGGTTCCAAACGCCCGCACCAAGACTTTGCGGCAAAATCTGTCCTTCAAGGAAGAAATTCAGCGCCTTTTCATAGTTCTTTTGTTCATATTCTCTGATACCGAGGCAGAGATGCGCGAACATATATTGATCCGCAATAGCATGCTCGCCGCCCTCACAAGGCGTGAACGGCTTTTCCATCAGCGTTTCGATCGCTTTTTCGTACTGTCCTGCCTGATTGTAGGACTTGGTAAGCTCGACTCTGACATCCTCGCGAGTGACACGGTGAGAGAGGATCAAATCGATCTTTTCTTCGGGCGAGATCCCCATCTTGTTCATCAAAACAACGGTCTCGTAAAGAAGCGCCTCGTCATCCGCACGCTCGGCAAGCACCTCCCTCATCAAAGCAAGAGCATCCTCGTGGCGATTCAAATGACTGAAATACGCCACGGCAAGGTTGCGCTTTGCCATATAATCATCGGGGCACTCCTCCCACAAAGCCGTTGCTTCACCGTAACGGCGGCGGTGATAGAGGTAGCATCCCAAGAGCATTTTTGCATTTGCGCTTCCCGTCTGCTCGATCGCAAATCGAAGCATGCGTTCTTCCATCGGACGATTGGGGAACGTAGGACCGATGTCCCATTGCTCGGCATTCAAAAGTTCCAACTCCGATGTCTTACCGCAAAGCTTGGAGAAATACGCCATCGCGTATCCGAGAATGCGGCAGGTTGTTTCGGGGCGAGTTTTTACAAGTCCTTCCAAAAGGCTCTTTGCACAAGCATATTGCCCCATCGCCTCCAGATCCTCGCAAAGATCCAGACAGGTCTGAACGGGATTGCAGAAAAGCGACTCGTAAAAATCGGTTTTACCGCTCAAATATCCGATCAGATGCTCCAAAGGATCCTTGGAAAGATATGCATTGGCACGTGCATCGGCGGCGACCTTGATTCCAAGTGCGCGTTCGGCAATGATGCAAACGGCGGTTGCCAGCGCGTTGTTTTTGCCATAGTCCAGCGCCCATTCGGCATGGCGCAGAGCTTCCTGATAGTCCTTTTTGCGCAGATCCAAAACCGCAATACGTGTCATTGCCTTGGCAACAGCATCCGACGCAAACGCGGCACGGTAGTAGTGATCGTATGCTTTGCGGTATGCTCCCTTTTCCTCGCAGATGCGACCCAAAACGTAGTAGCATTCCCCGCTTTGCGGATGATTATTGAATTTGCAGAGTGCTTTTTGCGCACGCTCGGCATAATCCTCGGCGCTTTGCAAATTTCCAAGCTTGCACTCATAATTTGCCATGGCAATAAGAGACGGAATATGGTCGATCTCACGCTCCAGCGCTTTTTTCCAGTATGCATCGGGCTTGACTGCGGGATCGCGGTACTGATCGACGTGAACGCCCGCGAGGTACAGCTCCTGCGCCGATTGCATACTTGCCGCCTCGGGCATATCGGTGATCGGTTCGGGCATTTTGTAATCATCAAAGCATTTTTCCTCGTATTCGGCAACCGTATCGCCGTTTTGATCGTATACGGAAACCGTGACATACTGTGGAATCTTGCCAAGATTGAGAGAAATGGGCGCCTTTGGAGAAAGCGAAAGCGTATCGGTGTAAAGGACTTTTTCGCCATACGTCACCTTGATCTGCGCGGCGGGATAGTTTCGGCAGGCTTGCAGGTGAAGCATTCCCTCCTCCCCTTCTCTCTCGATACGGAATGCGCAATTCAGATTCGCGAAGGTAGGTGCGCCAATCTCGGAAATCGGATACCAGTATTGCGAAAACTGCTTGGTCTCATACGGTGCAAGCCACGAAAAATCAGGCTGGTTGTCCGAATAAGAGCCCGCCATCAGCTCGGCATACTGACCGTCGGTATCGGTCAGAGCCTTCTCCCACGATTTGGAAAGCTGACCGTATGCCCACGTAAACATCTTTTTACCGGGCGAGATGTGATGGTCTCCAATATGAACGACACCGCATCCCTTGCCATGATCGTATCCGCCAAAAAAGTCATAATCCGATGCGCTGGCAAAATAAGAGGTTGCCTCACGCGTATTTTTATGCCACGAAATGTCACGCGGCTCCTGCATGGGAATCCCGTTAAACACGCCGTTGCCTGCCACGGGGAAGCTGATACGGGACTTCAGATAATGGAAATTGACATAGGTGACGTCCTGTGGGAAGAAGATCTGATAGCTCTCGTTTACGGGAACCGCCGCGTTCTCCCACCAAAGGAAGGAGTGTTGCTCGGGCGTACGGTTGTAAAGGCGCATACGAGTCTCGAACACCTTTTCACCCGGTCGCAAAACGATGCTGACCATGCCCTTCATACGGTCGATGGGATCGTGATCGCAAACGTGGCAAACAGCAGACCCGTCGGCACATTCCTCAACCTTGAAATCACAAGCCATATATCCCGATGCTCTGTGATGGAAGGGCCAGTTGAATTCGACTCCGCCCGAAATCCAAGAGCCTAACACACCAATGAGTGCGGGCTTGATCACATGTTGCTTATAAAAGAAATCGTAGCCCGTGATCTTATCGGTCGCGCTGTAAATACGACCTCCGATCTCGGGTAGAATCACAACGCTGACATATTCATTTTCCAATCGCACGGCGATGTATTCCCGATCGACGGGAGCGGTGCGGTCCACACGGGCAACGATCTTGTTCGGATAAGGGTCACCGCTTGTGCGCTGATGCACACGGTTTTCCGCAAACATGGGAAGCGCTTCTGATTCCGGCTCGCTGTAAGTTGGCAGGACCAACGTTTCAACCTTTGCAATTACCTTTTCGTTCATGTTTTCTTCCTTTCGTTGACAAGGTGAATTTTTTATGTTATACTATTATTATAATTCGCTTTGTATTGCTTTTCTACACAAAATCTTATTGTTTTTTTATAAAATCTTACGGTTTTTGGAGGGCTTTTATGAATAGAATCAAAATGCCATCTCGTTTACTTTGCGGATATTTTGATTGTAGCGTGTTTGCAGGGCTTTCACACTCTCCCGAGCGCACGCGCACCTTGTTTGAAATCGAATACTACCTCTCGGACGGTTTGACCACCTACACCGACGGAAGAGCCTACGAAATTAAGCAATCACACGTTCTGATCGGCAAACCCGGACAGCGTTGCAACAGCCTGCTCCCCTTCCGCACAAAGTTTCTCAAATTTGATGCGGAGGGGCCCCTCGCCGCGCTGTTGTGCGCACTTCCCGAATATTTCCCCGCTCGCCATCCGGGTGATATCGAGTCGCTGCTTGACAAAATCATCGCGCAGAATGACACGGTCTCGCCACTTTCCGCGCTCCATCTTGGTGCCGCCTTTTTCTCATTGATCGAGCTTCTTTGGGCTGATGCAAAGCAAGTTTCCAAAGTACAGGATCCCACCGCACTTTCGATCCAAACGGCAAAACGCTATATTGAGGAGCATTCGGCAGAACCCATCAAGCTCTCGGACATTGCCGCGTCGGTTTCTCTCAGCCCGAGCTATTTTCATTCTCTGTTCACCTCCGTTTGCGGCATCACACCGCACGATTATCTTACCGAATGCCGTATTTCCGCGGCGCGCGATCTGCTTTGCATGACATCGCTCAGCATCAGCGAAATCGCTGAAAAAAGCGGCTTTGGCAATCAGCAATATCTCGGCACGGTCTTTCAACAAAAAATGGGCATCTCCCCGGGAAGATACCGCAAAGCGTACCGACAGAAGTATTTGGTATGATTCTCTGCCATACCACTCTTACAGAACTGCTTTAACATCAAAAAAGGACTTTTTCAACCAACCGATTGAAAAAGTCCTTTTGTTATGCTTTCATAACCGCGAGTCCGCACCAGCCGTTATCAACCAACTGTTCGACAATACGGAATCCGTTCTTTTCAAAGCATTCGATCACGTCTTGGCTACGCTCCTTGATAATGCCCGATGCCAAAAGAACGGTATTCTCATGCATCAATTCACCGACGTCAGGCGTCATACGGATAATAATGTCCGCCACGATGTTGGCACAGATCAGATCGTACTTTTGGGTACGGTCTACCTGACGGAGCAGGTCGGAAACCTCACAGGTAATGTTGGTCAGTCCGCTATCCTTAATGTTTTCATTTGCGACACGAACTGCCATGGGGTCGATGTCGTAAGCACGGCATTCGCCCGCTCCCAGCTTGGAAGCACAAATGGCAAGAATACCGCTTCCCGTTCCCACATCAAGCATACGGCATCCCTCTTTGGTGTATTTCTCCAGCAATTGGATCACCAAACGCGTGGTCTCGTGCGTACCCGTTCCGAATGCCATTCCGGGGTCCATTCGAACGATCAGTTCCCCATCGGCGGGCGTATATTTTTCCCATGCGGGAACAATGACCAAGCGGCTTCCGATCTTAATGGGCTTGTAGTACGCCTTCCACGAGTTCGCCCAATCCTCCTCGTTGACACCGACGGTCTCAATGTTTTCCACAGCAAGTCCCGTGCTTGCAAAGCGCTCCTTTAAAAACGCGATACACTCGGGAACGCTCTTTTCCGCGGGTAGATAGACCGATACCGACGCAATGGTCTTGTCGGCGTTGAGAATGCTCTCGTCGATCAGATCGCCATAGCAGGTTTTCAAGTCAATATCGCTATAGTCCTCGATCTGCAAATTGTTGGAAACCATGCTCATGATCGCCACAAGCTCGTCCAAAAGCTCCAGCTTAACGGTAACACGCACCTGGGTCCAGACCGATTCGTCACCAAAGTCGCCGCATACGTAATCCTGATCTACCATATCTGTCCTCATTTCTGTCCGAAGATCTTTTTAAAGAATTGCTTATGTTTTGCGTAGTTACTTTCGCCGCAGCTATCGGCAAAGGCTTTCATTGCCGCCTTTTGCTTATCGTTAAGTCCCTTGGGAATCTCAACCGTAACGCGGAAGATCAAGTCGCCGCGCCGTCCGTTACCGTTAACGTACGGCACGCCCTTTCCACGCATGGTAAACTTGGTTCCGGGCTGTGTGCCCTCTGGAATTTCGTATTTGGTGTTGCCCTCAAGCGTGGGAACATCGATCTCGGCACCAAGGGTCGCTTCCGCAACCGTGAGCGGAACCTCGCAATAGACGTTGTAGCCGTCACGCTCAAACACGGCATGATTACGAACCGCCACCGTAATGATCAAGTCCCCTGCGGGACCGCCGTTTCTGCCATCGTTCCCCTGCCCGCGCAAAGCGATACGCTCGCCGTTGTCGATACCTGCGGGAATGGAAACGGTGAGGCGCTTGCTCTCTCGAGTCATACCCGAACCGCGACACTTGGAACA
>JAZQXI010000052.1:0-36193 GCA_045632805.1 Eubacteriales bacterium
CTCAAACGCATTTTGCGTTTGAGCCGCTTCATCGTTTTCCACCCTCGACAAACAGAGCCGTGTTCATTGTTTTTTGGCTCTTTTTGGAGAGAGGGGCTTGCAAGACCGCGCTCTTTATGCTATACTGAACTCAACAAAAAATGTATGCTTGAAAGGATGGAAACAGCAATATGATCAAAACACGGATCGTTTCTTCGGTTGAAAAATGCTTTTTGGATGACAGTATCGAGTCATTTGAGCGATTGGAAAAGATCTCCATGCTTAAAAACGAGCGGCTGTCGTTTCAATTCTTGCACGTGGCGGATCCCCAATGTGCGAATTACCGTATCCTTTGTCACCTAACCCTTTCGGGTGAATTGGCACCTTATGCCACGGTGCGCACGGTGGAGCATATGCCCGTTGCAATGGCACATTGCAGTACTGCCGTTCCCGACGACAACTACCTGCGCACAGCCCCGGGCGTTTATCCCGATTTGCTTCGACCTTTGCATTATGGTGAGCGGATTTCGGTGGCAAGAGGATTACTTGGAACGCTTTGGATCGCGATCGATCCCGATGAATCGCTTAAGGCGGGGAGCTATCCCTTGACGCTGACTTTGACAGACCCCAATGGCGAAACGGCTGCGTGTGAGACGGTAACGGTTGAGGTCATCGACGCATGTCTCCCCGATCAGGAGCTGGTCTTTACCCAGTGGTTCCATTGCGATTGTCTTGCCAACTATTACCGAGTAGAGCCGTGGAGCGAGGAGCATTGGCGCATTGTGGAGAATTTTGCGCGCACGGCAGTCAAAAATGGCATCAATCTGCTCCTGACCCCCGTTCATACGCCACCCCTGGATACCGCGGTGGGCGGTGAGCGCACGACCGTGCAATTGGTGGACGTAACGCTTGAAAACGGCGTGTACCGCTTCGGTTTTGAAAAGCTCGACCGTTGGATCGAGATGTGCAACCGTATCGGCATCAAGTATTTTGAAATCGCGCACTTCTTTACGCAGTGGGGCGCATGCCACGCGCCCAAGATTATGGCATACGTGGACGGAGAATACAAGAAGATCTTCGGTTGGGAGACCGATGCCACGGGCGAGGATTACGTCGCGTATCTGCAGGCGTTCATCCCTGCGTTCCTCTCTCACATGAAGGAGAGAGGTGACGACAAGCGTTGCTATTTCCACGTGTCGGACGAGCCGAGCGCCGAGCAGTTGGAGTCCTACCGTGCCGCAAAAGCGGTGGTGGCAGAGATGCTCAAGGGTTACGTGATCATGGACGCGCTTTCCAACTTTGAATATTGGAAGGAGGGGCTGGTCGAAACACCCATCCCTGCCACCAATCACATCGATCCCTTTATCGAGGCAAAGGTCCCGGGGCTTTGGGCGTACTATTGCTGTTCGCAGGGGGTCAACGTCTCCAACCGATTCCTCGCGATGCCGCTCTGGCGCACCCGTTGCATCGGTATGCAACTTTATAAATTCGATATCGTCGGATTTTTGCATTGGGGCTATAACCATTATAACAACCAGTGGTCGATGGATTGTATCAATCCTTATTGCGACCTCAGCGGTGACTTCTGGGTTCCTGCGGGAGACACGCACTCGGTCTATCCCGCGCAGGACGGAAGCGCGCTGGAATCCACCCGTATCCTTTCTTTCTATGAGGGGTTGCAGGATGCCCGCGCGATGAAATTGGCGGAACAGTACCACGGAAAAGATGCCGTGGTGCGCGCGATGGAGGAGATCTTTGAAAACGAGATCCGCTTTGACCGTTGCGTGAAAACGGGACACGTGATGATCGAGATCCGCGAAAAGATCAACGAGATGATCAGAGAAGGAGTCAAAGCAAATGGATAATCGAACGGCACGCGCCGTGGGGGTTTCCACCAAGATGTCGGGACTCAACCGCGCAAATTTTGCGTTGTACCGTCAAAACGGGATCGGCGCCGTGGAGGTCAGCGTTGCGGACGTGGATTACGACGCGCAGGATCTGTGCGCCATTGTGTCTGACGCACGCGCCGAGGGGATCGACCCGTGGTCGTTCCATCTGCGCTTTTGGCCGTTTGAACGCTATACGTTGCAGCTGGCGGACGGTGACGCGCGTCGCTTTGCGACGGAATATGCTGCGGAATGGATCAAAAAGGCGGGGCACGCGGGCTTTCGCCACGCGGTGATCCACCCCAGCGGTGAGCCGATCGAGGACGCACACCGCGCTGAGGCGATGAAGCGATCCAAGGATGCGCTGGCAACGCTGGCACAGGTCGCAAGGGATGCGGGTATTGTGCTTTGCGTGGAAAACCTTCCGCGCACCTGCCTTGCCAAAAACTCGGCGGAGCTGTTGGAGCTGTTGTCGGTGGACGAGGGGCTTCGCGCTTGCTTTGATACCAATCACCTCTTAAAGGAGCCCACGCTCGATTTTATGCGCGCGGTGGGGGACAAGATCGTAACGCTCCATCTTTCGGATTACGATTTTATCAACGAGCGTCATTGGTTGCCGGGAGACGGTCAGATCGATTGGTGCGGATTGATGCGTACACTCGACGAGATCGGATACGGCGGCGTGATGATGTACGAGACAGGAAAAACCTTGAAAAACGGTGAGGAGCGGATGCTGACGGTTGAGGATTACGCAAAAAACGCCGCATGGCTGGAGTCCTTGCGAGCCTGATAGCGCAATATTTATCTTTGAACGACCTTAATGGATAGATTTGATAGCAATATTTGTCTTTTTTAGAGCAAGAAGTATCTTGACAGCAGATGCAAAATACTTTATAATGGACTCGTTCCCGAATCGGGATAATTTTTGCGAAACATAGAAAGGAAATGGGTATGGACAAGAAGTTAAAAATCGGTATTATCGGTACGGGTGGAATTGCGCACTCGCATATGGATGCGTATAAGATCTTCCCCAACGCAGAGGTCGTGGCTCTTGCGGATCTCGTACCCGGCAGAGCTGAGGCGTTTGCCAAGGAATACGGATTGACGAACGCGCGCATCTATTCCAACGATCGTGATCTGCTGGATCACGAGGATCTGGACGGCGTAAGCATTTGTACCTATAACCGCCAGCACGCAAATCCCACCATCTACGCGCTGAAAAAGGGCGTGAACGTCCTTTTGGAAAAGCCGATGTGTGTCACGATGGACGAGGCTGTTGCAATGATGAAGGCGGAAAAGGAGAGCGGCAAGATCCTTACCATCGGCTTCCAGCCCCGCTTTAATCCCAATATGCAGATGATCAAGAGAATTGTCGAATCGGGCGAGCTCGGACATATTTATTACATCCAAACGGGCGGTGGACGTCGCCGCGGCATCCCCGCACGAAACGGCAAGGATAGCTTTATCCGCGAGGACACCGCGGGAATCGGCGCACTTGCCGATATCGGATGCTATTCCCTTGATATGTGTCTCAACGCCATCGGCTATCCCAAACCCTTGACCGTTTCGGGCTTTAAGAGCGACTTTTTCGGCAAGGATCCCGCTTCCTATTACGGACAGGATTGTGCCGGCGAATTGGCAAACAAATTCGGCGTTGACGATTTTGCGGGTGCGTTTATCCGTCTTGAGGGCGGCGTGTATCTTGACTTCCGTATTGCTTGGGCGATGAACGTTGACACCCCCGGTGACACCATTATTCTCGGTACAAAGGCAGGGCTTCGTATCCCGTCCACCGATTGCTGGAACGGTGCTCCCGGAGGTCCCTTGACGCTCTACCGTCAGGTAGCGGGCACGCAGGTTGAGGAGGTATTCCCCGTGATTCCGTTCGATCCCAAAAAGGATCTGACGTCGGTACAGAAAAAGATCAAATCTTTCCTTACCGCAATCGAGGAAGGACTTCCCGCACCCGTTCCCACCAGCCAGATTATCATCAATCAGGCGATCATCGACGGTATCGTCCGCTCGAACGAGCTTGGCAGAGAGGTAGAGATTACCATTCCCGAAATTTAAGGGAAGAGAATTTTGATGGGGGGAGCTTCTTTCGAGAGGTTCCCCCATTTTGCAAGTTCACAACTCCCACCCCAACGATAGGAGATTATATGAATCAGCATTATCTGAAAATGGCGGAAGAGAATCTTCCACCGATGTTTTACGAGACGGTTAAAACCGATCGGACGGTGACGGTTGAGGCTTCCGAAACGGCACATTTGGGATTTGTTGTACGCGAGTCCGGAACAGCCCCTGAGGTGGTTCAAGGGGGCGACTCCTTTGTGCTGGATTTTGGCAGACATTGCGTCGGAAAACTCTCCTTTGCCGTTCGGGATAACGGCAGATATCTGGATGCTCCCGTCCGCCTGCGGCTGCGCTTTGCCGAGACTCCTTACGAGTTGGGGCGCGACCATGCAAGCTATCACGGGAGTCTTTGCGCATCGTGGCTCTATGAGGAGATCATCAACGTTGACGAGATCGGTGTTACCGCACTTCCGCGCCGCTATAGCTTCCGCTATCTGGAGGTCACGGTGGTGGCAACGCCAAGACCGACACGCCTCTCCGATTTTACGGTGATTTGCGAAACGAGTGCCGACGTCAGTCAGCTTGCGCCGCTTCCCGAAGGAACCGATCCCACGCTTGCCGCGATCGATCGTGTGGGAGCAGCGACTTTGCGTGATTGTATGCAATCGGCGTATGAGGACGGACCCAAGAGAGACCGCCGACTGTGGTCGGGAGATCTGCGCTTGCAGGCTCTGACCGATCAGGTGTTGTTTGATAACGCGATGCTTGCACGCAGATGCCTCTATCTGTTTGCCGCTTGTCAAAGAGAGGGGAAATATCTGCCGGGATGTCTCTATCAAGTGCCCGAGGTTACCTTTGATAACGGTATGGAGATTCCCGATTATTCCATGCTTTGGTGTGTGTCTTTGGCGGATTATTACGAACATACGGGGGATGCCGAAACGGTTCTGGATCTCTTTCCCGTCGTGGAGGGGGAGATCGGACTTGCCATTGATACGTTAGACAAAAACGGCATCGCAACGCTTCCCGATGGCGGTTGGCCCGGATTTATTGACTGGGCAGAGGGATTGGAGCATATCACCGCCGTGCATGGCGTGTTCCTCTACGCTTTGCGCCGCTTGATTCCGCTTTGCCGCGCCATTGGCGAGGATCAGACAGCGGAAAAGTGGGAGAAGGTTTTGGAGCGTTCGACCGAGGCGGCAAAAAAACATCTCTACCATCCAAAGAAGAGTGCGTTTGTCAATGCGTACGATCAAAACCAGTATTCCGTGCAATCGCAGGTGTGGATGGTTTTGGGAGGCGTTGTGAGCGGAACCGATGCGCAGAAGGTGCTTTTGGAAAGCTTGGCGTCAAGTGAGAGCATCAAGCCTGTGACGCCGTACATGCATCACTATTTGACAGAGGCGATGCTGGAGGCGGGACTCAAGGAGGAAGCGCTGGCGCATATCAAATCCTATTGGGGTGCGATGGTGCGCGAGGGTGCAGACACCTTTTGGGAGGTATTTGTTCCGGACAAGCCCGAAATTTCTCCTTACGGTGACCCGCTGATGCACTCCTTCTGCCACGCGTGGAGCTGCTCGGCAAGCTATTTTATCAGAAAATATTTTATTTAATTTACCAAGGGGCGGTTCATTGCGAACCGCCCTCAGACTGTAGACAAAACGAAGGTGTTTCGTCGTTTTGATGAAGGTTTTGATCAAACTTTTTCAAAAGTTTGCCGGGGTGGAGGCTGCGCAACCCTCCCCCCCGCCCGCAGGCGGCTAAATCTCCTTTTTACGGCGCTTTTCTTTTTGCCAAGCTGCAATTGCTTGCAATTGCGGCTGAGCTTGCGAAGCCTCTTTCATTTTGCGCCTTCTTGGTCAAAAGAAAAAGCGGCATAACGAATTTGCGCATATTGACAAATTATGCGCCTTGGTCTACAACCTGAGGGCGGTTCATTGCGAACCGCCCTTTTTGCGATTATAAAAATTTGCGAATGTCCATTGCCAATTGCTCCTCGGAGCGGATCAGACGTTTGGCGAGATCTTTGGAGCTTTCGTCTGCTGCCTCGTATTGGTTGAGATAGCGATTCAAGCTTTTCACTCCCATGTTGCAACCGTCGGTCATCAGGTCGGCAACGGTCTTATCAGAGTCGTTCATGGCAAGCTTGACGTTGGTCTTGACCCATGACATCCCCTTGGCAATGGGGTTGGGATCCTTTCCGTCGTCTCCATAGCGCACAAGCAAAGATTGCACCTCGTCGTTGAGGCGGTTGTGTTCTTCCTTGCAGTCGCTGAGCTTTCCTTTGAGATCCTTGGAATGAACGTACTGGATCACCTCGTCAATCGACGAAATGCCCATTTTGACGCCTGCGTCACATTCGCGCAAAAGCTTTACGGTGTCTTGTTCGATCATATGGTTTCTCCTTTCTTTTTTTAATAGAATACCCGTATTTTGGGGTATTATAAGAACAATACGCAAAAAAGGAGAAGTTATGCCGTATTTTCATTATCATGCGGTTGCCAAACGGCTGATCGCACAGGGCAAATTGCGCGGATATTATTTCACCGAGCGCCACAATTCCATCTCCCCCGCGCTGGTGCTGCTGTTTGATGACGAAACACATCCCGTGATGCCGATCCGTGAGGCAAGATGGGAGGAATATCACACGCTTTTGGATGGTGTCAAGCCGATTGCGCCGCCCTCTCCGGAAAAATAAATCTTCTCTTGACAATTTTGGAAGTAGGGAGTATAATAAGCGTAACTTTTGAAATGGAGGATCGAATGATGAAGGTTTGCGTGTTACAACCGCCATATTCTTATGACGGAAAGAAGGCGGAAGCAAATTTTGAGGCGCTTTTGGGACTGCTGGATGCTTGCGACGAGAGCTTGGATCTGATCGTACTGCCCGAATACAGCGACATTCCTGCCGACATCAAGGAGAATGCCGCGCTGTTTGAAACGGCGGATCGCTTGCGCGCGGTATTGCTGACGCGTGTTGCCGAAACGGCAAAACGATGCCACGCAATGGTCTTTGTCAACGCCTTTGATAAGACCCCGACGGGCTATCGCAATACCACACACGCGTTTGACCGTGAGGGAAATGAGGCGGGGCGCTATTACAAGGCGCATCCCGCACCCAGTGAAGTCAAAACCGAGGAGCAGGGCGGACACGCTTTGGACGTTGCCTATAGCTATGCGTTTGCAGAACCCTATACCTTGGAGCTGGAAGGTCTGCGTTTTTGCTTTTTGACCTGCTACGACTTCTATTTTTATGAAAATTTCCCACAGCTCGCGCGAAAGAAGCCCGACATCATCATCGGCTGTTCGCTCCAACGCACCGATACGCATGAGGCACTCTCCATCATCAATCGCTTCTTATGCTACCATACCAACGCGCACCTGATCCGCGCCTCGGTCTCTCTGGGTGAGGACTCCAAGCTTTGCGGATGCAGTACGGTCATCACGCCGAGCGGTGAGGAGCTGGTCAATATGAAGAGCCGCGTCGGACTCGGCATCTGCGAGATCGATCCCGCAAAGAAATATTACAAGCCCGCAGGTTACGGCGGTGAGTTGCGCTCCCATCACGAATACATCGAGGAGGGCAGACGCCCGTGGCTCTATCGCAACGGCGGCGCGTCGGTCGTTTTGTTTGACGATCTCATGCCGTATCCACGCCTTTGCGCACACCGTGGATTTTCCGCAGCAATGCCCGAAAACAGCCTTTCTTCCCTTGCTACAGCCATCTCTTTGGGAGCAGAGGAGGTGGAATTTGACCTACGCACCAGTAGCGACGGCATAATCGTCAGTATCCACGATTCCTGCCTCGACCGCGTCAGCAACGGTCACGGAGATGTGAGCGAGCATACTTATGCCGAGCTGAAAACGCTTGATTTTGGCGCAGAGTACGAGCGTTTTCACGGGCTTTCCATTCCCACGTTTGAGGAAATCCTTCAAAAATTTGCGGGACGCGTGATTATGAATATCCACGTCAAGATCTGGGAGGGCGACTGTCCCACCGATCACATGGACGAGATTATTGCCTTGGTAAAGCGGTACGATTGTGAACGTCATGTGTACTTTGCCTCCAATAGCTCCATCGCTTGCAAGGCGGTCAAGGAGCGTGACCCCGCATTGCGCTATTGCCTGATCTGGAACGGTCAGGAAAGCGCCGCAGGGCTGGTGGAACGCGCCATCGCGGTTGGAGCGGATAAGGTGCAGATCAGTACTCCTTTTGACGATCCTGCGTGCATCAAACGTGCGCACGCAAACGGCATCCGTTGCAATCTTTTCTATGCGGATGATATCGAGGAAGCGAAGCGCTATTTCAACATGGGGATCGATACCATTCTGACAAATGATTATCTTGCGATCAAGCAGGGGTTGGAAAACCGTAAAGCATGAAAAAACCGAGGTTGGCTCAAATGAAGCCGACCTCGGTTTTTTCATGTTTCATCTTATTCGGGCGGATTGAAAAAGGAATAGTAAAGCCGCAGCTCATGCTTGGAATCTGCCTCGGTGTGCAACGTGACCGTTTCCGCATACTTCAAAAGATATGCAAGCGTCTGCGCCTCTTCGCGCGCAAATTCAAGACGCGGAAGAGATAGCCGGGCATCGGTGCAAAGCTTCTTGGCGTCCACTGTAAGCTCTGCGCGCGTCTTGAACTCCTGCGCAAATATCATGCACATGATGGCAAAATTGCGGAAAGGCTCCCAAATGGTTTTCGGATTATCTACGAAACAAGGGATGATCTCTTGCAGAGCATTAATCTCATCGATCATATCCATGCATTGAGTCGCTTCGGTCGAATAATCGCGGACGAGCATGATCGGATGGTTGGCGGACACGCTGTATATGCTCATAATCGGTTCTCCTTTCAAAATAAAAAAGTGCGCAACCGAAGTTACGCACCGAAAAATGCATAACTCCATTTGTTGCCACACAAATTCACAGTTCGATTACTTAGCACAAGTATACCGAAAAGGAGCATACATTTTTACCGAAATAAAAATGTACACTTGTGGCTAAGAATATGAATTTATGTGGCAAACTTATTATACCACAATTTTTGGAATTTGTAAAGAGGGAATATCAAAAAAGAGCTTGGAAAACCAACTTTGGTAGCTTTTTGGAAAGCGTAACGCCCTCTCGGCGCTTGCGCCTTTTTTCGCTGTTGCTCAAACCACCTCCCCCAAAGGGGAGGCAAGAGTAGTTTTGCCGTTGGTATTGGATGCGATATCTTGTATGTTGATAGAGTTTCCAAGCCTCTCCCTTTGGGAGAGGTAGCGCCGTAAGGCGGGGGAGAGGGCGAGAAAAAACGATGGCAATTTTGCCCTCCCGGCGCTTGCGCCTTTTTTCACTTGCGCTCAAACCACCTCTCCCAAAGGGGAGAGGCAAAAGTTGTTTTGGCTACGCACGAAAGCGACAGCGTGCGGGAGTCTGTACTGCACGAAGGCTTTCCCCAAAACGCACAGCACCCTCGTGGGCATGGTTTGAAGCACAATCCGCGCGAGGGTGCTGTAAAAAGGTGGTGAAAGTTTTTGAAGAGGGGTTCGGGGAGAAACTTTTTTCAAAAAGTTTCTCCCCGAAAAATCCCCCCAAACACATCACATACTTCAACTTTGCGCCAAATGGACAGGCGTTGGGGTCATTTTACGCAAGCGGTCGGCAAAATTGGCGATTGCGTCACGGTCGGGGAATTCCCGCATTGAAAAAGAGGGGGCGCGACCTAAGGCTTCGGTTTTACCGATTCCCATCGGGTGATAGGGTTCAAGGTCAATGCGCTCAATTGCGGAAAAACGGTTGGCAAGCGCCGCGATGCCGTCAAGATGAGAGTCGGAAAGGTTGACCGTGGGAATGATGGGACAGCGCAGAATGACGCGTGCGCCGTTTTCGCAAAGGTAGGTCAAATTTTCGAGAATTTTGCGGTTTGAGACCCCCGTGTATTGCTTGTGGAGCGTGTCGTCGGTCAGCTTCCAGTCAAATAGAAAGAGATCGACCAATGGGGCAAGGCGCTCAAGAACAGAGCGGTCGCAATATCCGCAGGTTTCCATCGCGGTGGAGATGCCCTCTTGACGGCAGGCGCTCAAAAGCGCTTCCGCAAAATGCGGTTGCGCGGTTGGTTCACCACCCGAAAGGGTGACACCCCCCTCGGAGTGCTTGTAAAAGACACGGTCTGCCAGTACTTCGCGCAATACCTCTTCCACCGTCATTTCGCGTGCGGTAGGTTCCAAGGCTTCAAAGAGGCAGACTTCGGCGCATTTGCCGCAATGCTGACAGAGTGAGCGGTCGAGCAAGTGCTTCCCGTCTGGGGTGATGGTGTGCGCTTGCGCAGGGCAATTTTGCACACATGCACCGCAAAAACGGCAACGGTCGGAACGAAAGAACAGCTCCCACGCGCCGCTTTGCGACTCGGGATTGTGACACCACGCGCAGGACATGGGACAGCCTTTGAGAAAGACCGTGGTGCGGATGCCGGGGCCGTCGTCGGTGCAAAAGCGTTGAATATTGAGGATCTTGCCGCGAAGCAAGGAATCGGTTGTGTTCATAAAGTCTCCTTATTCAAAGAGTGTGCGCGCGATCACAGCATCCTGAATGGCGCGATCGAGCTTGTGAAAGTATTCCGAATATCCGCCCACACGTACGATCAGATCGCGGTGCGCGTCGGGATTTTTCTGTGCATCCAGCAGGGTTTCGCGGTCGGTGACGGTGATCTGCAGTTGCGTGCCGCCCAAATCAAAATATCCTTCCACCAAAGCGCGGATCACCTCGGGGCTGTATTGCTTGGTAATGGAAAGATTGGTCACCGCCATGCCGTAAACGTCCTTTTGGACAAAACGCGAGGCGGAGGCAAGCATCACCGTGGGGCCTTTGACGGCTTTTCCGTTGACTGCAGCCAAGGAGTCCGCTTCGGGTTCACCCGCGTGGCGTCCGTCGGGGGTAGGACCGACGCATTTTCCAAGGTGAATGTGGCGCCGGAACTGATGCGCTGTTGGGAAAAAGCCGATACCGAGATCGAGCTTACGGGTCAGATAATGCGCGTAGAAGCGCGAGGTCAGATCCTCGACCAAAGCGTCCGAGCGCTCATCCCCCACACCGTATGCGGGGCAGGTTTTCAGCTCCGCGAAAAAGGCGGGGTTTTCTTGTTTGAGAAGGGAGAGGAATTCCTGTGGCGTGTGGACCTTTTTCTCAAAGACGAGGTGACGGATGGCGAGCAGGGAATCTACGGTGTTGGGAATTCCGCTGTCGGAGTGGATCGAAAAGGTATAGCGTGCGCCACCTTGGAACCAGCCCGTATCTTTGTCGATGCAATCGTCGATGAAAAGCGTGCGGATGGGGGCGAAGCAATGCGCGGCACGCTCGTTGTAGGAGTCGTTGATGCGTTCTGTCTGCTCGTCCTGCTTTTGGTGGAGTAGGGTCATAAAGCCCTCGTAAAAGCTGTCGAAATCGACTGCCTTTGGGAGTGCTTGGTACATGTAATCCTCAAAGATCTTAAGGACGTTGATGTTTTCGTCAGTGCCGCCCGAGTAGGTAAGACCCGCAAAAGCGGTTTCGGTGCATCCTCCGCCCGCAAAGTCCAAGGCATCTTTTTTGGTAAGGTGCGGAATGCGGCTCATCAAGCGCTCTTGGATAGCGTCCTCGTTATAAAAGGCGGGCTGACCGCCGCTCTCCAAAAGACGTTTCGCGGCAAGCTTCCAAAGCTCTTTTGGCATATCCTTGGTAACGCGCAGCTGCGTCAAGGGGCGTGCCAAGCCGACCGATGCCTCAAGCGCTTGATGCGTGACGTCGCTGTAGTCGGGGCCCAGCGTGATGCTCCAGGTGTCGTTTTCCTGAATGTTTTCCATCAGGCAACGAAGATACGGGCGCAGATCCTCGCCGCGGTGATAGGGGGCTAAAATCGAGTCGAGACGTCCGACGTTATCCCAACCGTCCAAGGACAAAACAAAGTTGAGCGCGACGATTGCCTCGTATGCGTTTTCGGGCGGGGAAAAGGGAACTTTTTGCAGGGCGTTGATCAATTCTGCGGGCGCTCCCATGTCGGGGAGGCTTTGCAGAGCGCGGGTGTGGTAGGCACGAATGCCCGCGATCAGATCCAACAGTCCCGTGCGAAAATCGCTTTCAGGCTTTTCCAGCAAGCGCTTTTCATAGGTGTTGATACCTTCCTTCAGGATGCGCTTGTAGTTGATCATGCTGTGATTCCACTCGCCGACGTAGTGGAATTTTTTAGTGAAGTCACGAAAGATCTCGGCGGCGCGAGGGCTTTTTTCTTCCAGCTTCTCCCACCATACGTTGTATTGATGCGCGTATTGCGGTGCGACGCAGGGCTCATCGATGCCGTCGTCCGTGCGATCCCAATACGCTCCCACCGTGGTATTTCCGCACGGAAAGAGCGGAGCGCCCGCGCGATAGACCAAGCGACAGTTTTCGTAATATCTGCGGTAGGCGCGGCAATAGGTCAGAGGAAGAGGCCCTTCCGGGTATTCCAGAAAGCCCGCCGCCATCGGTTCTTTGATCGTAAGCATCAGTTGTACGGATTCGTTCATCATGATCTCTCCTGTGACGAAGATATACTTCGGTTTCATTATAGCACAATTTGAAGAAAAGTCAAGGGTTGATTGTATCATCCTCTTGACAAATTGCGCAAGGACGGGTATAATAAGGGTAGTCGCTTTGGAGTGCGCAGACGGGAATGCCGTGCGCGCGGAAGGGAGCTGTATGAAAAAGAAGAAACAAACGTGCCAAGTATGCGCGGAAAGTGCCGCGGAAGCAAAAAAGAATAAGTGGACGGTGCTGGCTTTGAGCGCGGGGATTGTAGTGGATATTGCTGCCGCGATCATTTACGGTGCCGTGTTGCCCAATCGTAAGCCCGCGTTGACCGAGGAAGAAAAGCGCCGCTTGCAAAAGAAGAAGGAAAAGGCAAAGCTCCGTCGTATCAAATGTCCGTACCGCACGTACGCCAAGCATTTGGTTCGCACGGGTAAAAAAGAGTATTGATGCCCAAAAGGCACGCCCGATAACAGCGCCTTGGCTGTTGGAGCGTGCCTATCCCATTGCCATCGGGCAAAAAACAGGAAGGTGAAACTATGAAAACGATCGAAAATGTGCGTTTTGGAGAAGAGCGTGCGCTTTACGGCATGCGTGACGTGCATCTGATTGGATGCCGCTTTGACGGTGACGAGGACGGAGAAAGCGCTCTTAAAGAAGCGCGACATGTGCTGGTTGAGGACACGTTTTTCAATTTGCGCTACCCGTTTTGGCACGTTCGCGGCTTGACGGTGCGCAAAAGCGAAATGACCGAAACATGCCGCGCGCCGCTGTGGTATTCCGAGAATATCTGCGTCGAGGACACCGTGATGCACGGGGTCAAGGCGTTGCGCGAGTGCCGCGACGTCAGCCTTTTACGGTGCGACATCGTCTCTCCCGAATTCGGCTGGTCTACCGTAAAGGTGGATCTGCAGGCGTGCCGCGCCCAAGGGGAGTATTTTATGTTCCGCGCCGAAGATATCACGATGAAAAACACGGAGTTTCGCGGAAAATACTCCTTCCAGTACATCCAAAACGCCGTGATCGAGGACTCTTTCCTTGACACCAAGGACGCCTTTTGGCACGCCAAAAACGTCACGGTCAAAAATTGTACCGTCAAAGGGGAATACCTTGCGTGGTACTCCGAAAATCTGACCTTGATCGATTGCAAAATCATCGGTACGCAACCGTTTTGCTATTGCAAGGGCTTGCGTCTTGTCAACTGCGAAATGATCGACACCGATCTTTCGTTCGAACGCTCCGAGGTCGAAGCCGAAATCACAACGCCCGTCTTGAGCATCAAAAACCCTTATGCGGGCAGCATCCGCGTCCCTTCTGTGGGAGACGTGATCATCGATGACCCAAACGCGCTTTGCCATTTGGTTGTGGGGTAAGAACGTGTTTTTTTAGGGGAGAAACTTTTTGAACAAAGTTTCTCCCCTAAAAAAATTCCTCATCAAACTAACTTCCGTGAGTATTTTTATTGGCGCCCTCTCCGGTTCTCGCTTGCGCTCAAACCACCTCTCCAAAGGGGAGAGGCAAAAGTTGTTATCCTGTTAGGAAACTAACTTTCGTGAGCGCCCGGCGGTGGGATTGCGTCAGCAATCCTGACCCCAAGGCGCTGGCGGGAGCTGATGTTCTGTCTGCGCTCCGAACGATAAAATGCGGTAGAGTCTGTACTGCATAAAGGGTTTCACCAAAACGCAGGGCACGAAAAAAGGAATTGCCATGAAAGCAATTCCTTCGAGGGTGCTATATAAATGTGGTGAAAGTTCTTGGAGAGGTTTGGAGAACCTTCTTTTAAGAAGGTTCTCCAAGAAAAATGTTCTCTAAGAAAACCCAAAATCATTCTCCCGATTTTTGCAAAGTGTGCAGGAGCGTGCGGAATTCGGCGCGGTCGGTGTGTGCGGAAAGATCAAGGGCGTCGAGCGTTTCCAAAATCGAGGCGAGTGTAAATCCCGATTCGGGGAGATATTTGCTGTTGTGCAGGAGCATGCAAAGCTCGATCACACACACGCGGAAGAGGTCTTCTTCGGTGGGGACTTCGCGGTAGTTTTCAAATCCGATTGAGTAGAGGCGCGGCGCTTCGGAGACCGAGGCGTCGGGCTTTTTGTAGTTGACCGCGAGGGACATCCATTCAGAACCCTCGGTTTTCGCACCTTCGGCAAGGGTCAATTCATAGCAGACCGTTACCTGATGTCCCGCGCCCACTTCGCCTGCGTCCTTGGTGTCGTCAAGGAAATCGTCCTCGTCGAGCAGGCGGTTTTCGTAGCCGATAAGACGGTAGGCGGCAACGTAGGATGGGTCAAAGGTCAGTTGGAACTTGACGTCCTTTGCTACGGTGTAGAGTGTACCGAGCAGCGCGGAGCCAAACACACGCTCGGCTTCGCTTGCTCCGTCAATATAATAGTAGACGCCATTGCCGTTGTCGGCAAGCGCTTCCATGTTGGCATCGCGATAGTTGCCCGTTCCAAAGCCGAGAACCGACAGATATACACCTGCGTCTCGCTTTTCGCTGATGAACGCGGTGAGCTCTTCCGCCGAGGAGATGCCTACGTTGAGGTCGCCGTCGGATGCCATGATGATGCGATTGTTGCCGCCTTCGATGCGGTATTCTTCGGCAATTTCATAAGCGCGGCGAAGCCCTGCTTCTCCGTGGGTCGAGCCGTTTGCCGAAAGGGCGTTGATCTTTTGCAAAATGGTTTCCTTCTGATTTCCGGGGCAACCCGAAAGCACGACCTCTTCGCGACCGGAGTAGGTCACGATCGAAACAATATCACGCTCGGTGAGTTGATCGGTCAGATACGTGAAGGCGGTTTTGAGCAGTCCCAGCTTGTCGGAGGACATCATAGATCCCGATACGTCGATCAAAAAGACCAGATTGTTCCCCTCGGCGGGCACTGCTACGGGCGCTTGCAGAGTCATGGAAAGCAATACGGTGTTGGAATTCCACGGGCAGGGCAGGATGCGGGGAGAGACCCCAAACAGCTCGCCCTCGGCAGGTGTTGCCGCTTCATATTTGAAATAATTGATGAATTCCTCGGTGCGGAACGCGGAAGAAAATTTCGACAATTCTTCCCATGCGTATCCCGAATTGACCAGCTTGCGGAAATAGGTGTAGGATGCCGTGTCGACGTCTGCCGAAAAGGTGGAGACGTTGTTTTCAGCGGTGGAAATAAAGGGATTTTCTATGAAAGTGGGCGCGTTTTCTTCGTCGTCGGGGGCGCCGCTTTCAGCGTCTCCTTCGGGAGCTTCGCCAAAAGGCATATCCGTGGGGGCGTTGTAGTTAGGGTGGTTGCCGTCAGCACCGTTGAGCCGGTCCCCGGCTTCAAGATCCATTCCGCCTGCGCCACAGGCGGCGATGGAGAGTGACAGCAGAATGAGCGCGAGAATGATTGCGATAGATCTGAATACGTTGCGTTTCATAGGGTTACCTTCCTTTCTGATTGTTCAGAATATCCGAAATACAGGAGATCAGCTCGCCGGAGGGAAGGAGCTCGGCTTCGTAGTCAAAAAGCACTGACATGCCTATGTTCCCCGCTGTGTTGGGAAGATAGGGGGTGATGACCGTTCCGTCGCCGCAAAGGAGCCAGACGCGGCAGAGCTGTTCGGGGGATACGCTTCCAACGGGTGTGCCTGTTTCGATGAGAGAGATCAAACGCTTCGTCTCTTTATCGGTCAATTCACGGCTGCGGTAAAGCGTGTCGGAGTCCGAGGTCTGCCAAACCAGATAGGTGCCTCCAAAATAGTTGACTGCGTCCGCCGATTGAATGGTTCCAAAGGGGGCATGCGTGCTTTCGGCAAGCAGCGCGTCAAGTGACGGAGGCGAGAGCGGGGTGTCGGGAACATTTTGCGCGGGCGGTGTGTTGGGGGCTTGTGTGCCTACGTCCGGGGTGCTTGGGCGAATGGAACCGAGAATCAGAGAACCGCTTACGACAATTGCCAAAACGGATGCCGCAATGGCAGTGGGGAGCTTCCACGAAAGGGTGCGAGGTGAGCGGTAGGTCATCGTTTCCGCAAGAAAACGGTCATCCACACGCCCAAGCTCATCTACAAGATATCGTAGCTTTTCTTCTTGCGTGTGCTTCATAACAGACCTGCCTCCTCCAATTCTTCGCGTAATTTTTCCCGCAAACGGAACAGCACCGTTTTGATCTTTGCTTCACTCATTCCAAGCTCCGCGGCAATCAGCGAGAGCGGCTGAGAGAAGTAATACCGACGCAAAAAGATGATACGCTTTTCCTTTGTAAGAGACGCGAGAAAGGAATTGAGATGCTGTGAAAGAACCCCGTTCTCATATTCCGTTTCCACGCTACTTTCCGACGGAATGCATTCGTTCAACTCTTCAAACGCAGCAATTCCACCTCTCTTTTCGCGATGATCGTGCCGCCAGCGGTCGATGGAAAGACGGCGTGTGATCTTGGAAAGAAACGCGCCGAGAAATTCGGGTCGAGCCATTGGCATCGCGTTCCATGCGCCAAGGTAAGTGTCGTTCACACACTCCTCTGCATCCTCACGGGAGGAGAGCAAAGAATAGGAAAGCGATTTTAACATTTTGCCGTACTTAAGATCCGATTCGGTGATTGCCGTTTCGTTTCTCGCCCAGTACAGATCGACGATTCGATAGTCCTCCATGATGTTCTCCTGTTTTTTTCGGGCTTCACCCTATAAGTCGCCATTTGCCCGTAAAGGTTTCACTTTTTGAGAAAAATCTTAAAAAATTTTTTCTAATTATAGGATAGCAGAAAATAAATTCGTTGTCAAGAGGGGGATGGGGAATGTAAAATGCGCCCTCTCCGGTTCTCGTTGTCACTCGGACCACCTCTCCCAAAGGGGAGAGGCAAAAGTTGTTTTCTGTTGGGAAAGTAACTTTCCTGAGCGCCCGGCGGTGGGATTGCGTCAGCAATCCTGACCCCAGGGCGCTTGCGGGAGCTATTGTTCTGTCTGCGCACGAAAGTGACAGCGTGCGGGAGTTTGTACTGCACTGTGGCTTTCACCAAAACGCAGAGCACCCTCGGGGGAATGGTTTGAGATGCCATCCTTCGAGGGTGCATATAAAAGGTGGTGAAAGTTTTTGGGGAGGTTTGGAGGACCTTTTTTCAAAAAGGTCCTCCAAGAAACAATTTCTCCAAGAAACAAGAAAAAACTTTTTTCAAAAACTCTTCGCAAAAACACACCCCATCAATTTCGCACCGCGCGGCGTTTGCGCACCATGTAGGAAACGAAATAGGGAGAGCAACAGATGATCACGTAGAGGACGTAGACCAAGAGCGCCGAGAGGAGGTCGGGGAGATGGTCTCCGATGGCGGTGAGAAAGAAGGAGTTGCAACGGAAGAACATGTAGTCAGTTCCCAAAATGACGTTCGCGGTGTTGGAGAAGAGCGACATCAGAAGCGCCGGAAGGACGGGGAGGAGACATTCGGGAAGCGATTTTGCGAATCCGACCGAGTGATAGCCCGAGGTCAGAAGCACGAACGCCGTAAAGACGATGGCACCGTGGTAGAAAAAGGTTTGAAATCCCGGGAAGGAGATCGCGGAATAGGCACCGAGAATCGTGGCGGGGTAGACGAAATTGATCAATCCGCCAAGTAGCCCCAACGTGCAAACGTAGCCGCACGCGGCATCGCGAACCCGTCCTTTGCCCCAGATCACAAAGGGCATGGCGTACATCCAGATGCTACAGGGGTAAAAAGGGAGACTTCCGCCAAGCTCAAAGCGGATTTCACGACCGAAGCATTCCCATGTCAGTTTGCACATTTCCAAACAGGTCAGCGTCGCCCACAAAATTGTGAAAACGAGCTTGATCTGCGGTTCGGGGAGGCGCCTGACGAGAAGGATCCCGACGATCACCAATGCGGCGATCAGAGCCGCGAAGAGAAAGTGGAGAGGTGTGAACATCGTTCCGGGGATCCGATCTGCCGAGGGCAAAAAATCCTTGTGCGTGAAAAAATTGCGAAGAAGATCGCCAAAGCCCCACGGAGTGGAGGTCGCGAGTGACTGAATGGGATTCATGACAAAAAATCCTTTCTGAAAGAGTGATACACGAGGTCCTTGCACTATTATACTACCGATCCGCTCAAAAATCAAGACAAAGCAAACAAAAAATGTGTTTGAAAGGATGCTTTTTTCGGTCAAAAACTTTTTCAAAAACCTTGACTTTTATATAGAAATGCGGTACAATAATTATGTATATATTTATTTAAGTAAAGGAGAGAGCGCATGACGAGCAGCATGACGGGCTTCGGACGCTGCCGCGAGACGGTGGACGGTCTTGACATCACGGTGGAGATCAAATCAGTCAACAGCCGCTTTTTGGATTGCAATGCAAAGATCAGCCGCGCCTACGGGTATTTGGAGGAGCGTGTCAAGCCCTACCTGATGCAAAAGGGCATCACACGCGGTAAGGTGGATGTTTGGATCGGGATCGAGGTCATGGATTCCGGCAGCGTGCAGATCGAGCTGGACGAGGGATACCTCAAGGGCTATCTTGATGCATTGTATCGAATGCGCGATGCATACGGTTTGCGCGATGACATCTCGGTGATGAGCGTAGCACACAATCAGGGGCTGTTTTTGATCAAACGTCCCGAGGAGGACGTGGAGCGCGATTGGGCACGAGTGGTTACGGTGCTGGAAAAAGCAGTGGACACCTTCCTGTCGGTCAGAGCGCGCGAGGGCGAGCGGTTGGCGCAGGATATGTTCGCAAAGCTTGCGAATATCAGGGTGCTGGTGGATGAGATCGAGGCACTCTCCGCAAAAGATATTGCTACTTACCGTGAACGTCTTGCCGAGCGCGTCAGAGAAGCGCTGGAGGACAATCATATTACGCTTGACGAAAACAGGATCTTAACCGAATGCGCTTTGCATGCGGATAAGGTTGCCGTGGACGAGGAGCTTGTTCGCTTGCGCACGCACTTTGCGTCGTTTGAAGAGATCCTTGACGGCGATGAGCCTGTCGGACGCAGACTGGACTTTTTGTTGCAGGAGATGAACCGCGAGGTCAACACCACGGGCTCGAAATGCTCGGATGCCGAGATCGCACGCAGAGTGGTTGAGATCAAGTGCGAGCTGGAGAAGATCCGCGAGCAGATTCAGAATCTGGAGTGAGGAGGATACATCATGAAGTTTATCAACGTCGGCTTTGGAAACATGGTGGCGGCGGACCGCGTGGTCGCGCTTGCTAACCCCGATTCCGCGCCCATCAAGCGCCTGATTCAGGATTCTAAGGATGACGGCAGAGCCATTGACGTCACCTGCGGACGGCGGACGCGCGCGGTGATCATTACCGATTCCGAGCATGTGATCCTGTCCGCAATTCAAACCGAGACCATTGCCAACCGTCTGGAGAACAACAGCGGTGCGGAGGATGACGGAAGCGAAACGGAGGAAGAGGAATGAGTCATATCCAAAAAGGATTGTTAATTGTTTTGTCCGGTCCATCGGGAAGCGGAAAGGGAACCGTGCGCGCACAGTTGATGAAGCGCGAGGATTTTGCATTTTCGGTTTCTGCCACAACGCGTGCGCCGCGTGTGGGGGAGAGAGACGGCGTGGATTACTATTACATCACCCGTGAGCAGTTTGAAGAGCGTATCCGTGAGGGAGATATGCTGGAATACACCGAGTATAACGGCAACTACTACGGCACGCCCTTAAAAGAGGCAATGCGCGTGGTAGAGTCGGGCAGAAACCTGATTCTGGAAATTGAGGTCGAGGGCGCTATGAATGTCAAGCGCCTCTATCCCGAGGCGGTACTCATTCTGCTCCTGCCCCCCAGCTTTTCCGAGCAGGAAAAGAGACTGCGCAATCGAGGAACCGAGACCGAGGAGGTCATTCTCGGACGCCTTGAGCGCACACGGGAGGAGATGAAGTTCGTCTCCGAATACGATTACATTGTCTACAATCCCGATGGGGGCGTGGACGCTTGCGCCGACGAGATCCTGTCGGTCATTCACGCCGAACAGCATTCGGTCAAGAGATACGAAAAGGTATCCGAGCATTATTTTGAAAACTAATCGGTAAAACACCGCAGATACAAGGAGAAAAATACTATGTTGCATCCCACCATCGAAGAATTGACCAAGGGTCAGTACAACCGCTATGAGCTTGCTTTGGCGACCGCAAAGTGTGCGCGTCTGATCACAGACGAGTATGTCCGTCAGCATGACGCGGCAGAAAAGTCTATCACGGGCAATAAGGAGACCGACCGTCCCCTGAACACCATGATCGACAAGGAGCTGCGCGACGAGAAGGCAGTGCATGTGGCAGTCAACCGCATCAACGCAGGTGAGTACGTGATCGACGTACATGCGGAGGAGCGTGAGACCCTGACCGAGGATTCCGCTTCCGCTGACGAAGAATGAGGAAACGGTCGCTTTGAGCAATTACGCAGGCGTCAGCCTTTTGGATAATCCGTTTTCCATTGACGGAATTTACGATTACCGCATCCCCGAGGAACTTGCGCAGGACGTATGTCCCGGTTCGTTTGTAACGGTTCCCTTTGGAACTGCCAATCATCGGCGTCTTGCGCTGGTTGTTGAGACGCGGGAGAACTCTGCGTATCCCGAAACCAAGGCGATTCTTGCCGTATGTCCCGAGCATCTCTCATTGAACCGAGAGATGCTGGGGCTGTGTGATTTTATGAAGCTGCGCACGCTTTGTACGACGGGGGATGCCGTAAGGGCGATGATCCCCGCCGCAGCACTGTCGCGCTTGGTCATCACCTACCGCACCCTTCCCGACTCTATACCGACAGGCTCCGACGATCTTTCATCGTCGGATTTGTTCGTATATGAGTTCGTGGCGCAAAACGGCGAGGTGCGTGCCGATCGCATCCGCACGCAATTTGGAGCAGGTGTGGAAGCACGTCTGCGCCGCCTTTGCACGCGCGGATTTTTAGAACGAAAAACCGTTCTGCTCGACCCTTCGGAGGGGAAATGCGAGCGGGTCTATACGGCGGCACTCTCTCTTGAGGATTGCTATGCTCTGATCGACGGGCAGAGCGTTGGAGAGTGGCGTTTGACGAGTGATAAGCAGAAGAAAATTTTGCGTACGCTGATCGAAAGCGAGATTCCCATGACGGGAGCGGAGCTTTGCGAGGCGGCGGGCGTGACCGATTCCCCCATCAAGACGATGCAAAAAAAGGGGATTTTAGAGGCGCGCGAGCTACGTACCGATCGCAACCCTTACGCGGATACGGCGTACGTGGGAGAGACGCCGTTGTCTCTCAACGAAGAACAAAGCGAGGCGCTGAACACGCTTTCGGAGCTTGCCTTTTCGGGAGAACCCAAGGCGGCACTGCTGCACGGCGTGACGGGAAGCGGCAAGACCGTGGTCATGACCGCTTTGATCGACCGCTTGCTTGAGCGCGGACGGGGCGTGATCCTCTTGCTCCCCGAGATCGCGCTGACACCGCAATCGGTGTCCATCTTTTGCGCGCGGTACGGTGAGCGTGTAGCAGTGATCCACTCCGCGCTCTCGGCGGGCGAGCGCTACGACGCGTATTGCCGCATCCGTGACGGAGCGGCTGACGTGGTGATCGGAACGCGTTCGGCGGTCTTTTCGCCTGTCAAAAATCTTGGAGCGATCATCATCGACGAGGAGCAGGAGCATACCTACAAATCCGACCGCAACCCCAAATATCACACACGGGATATCGCGCGTTACCGTTGCGCCGCCAACAACGCGCTGATGCTGTTAGCGTCGGCAACGCCGTCTCTGGAAAGCTACAAAAAGGCAAAGGACGGGGTCTATACGCTGGTGCGATTGACCCGCCGTTACGGAAGCGCGGAGCTGCCGCGCGTGGAGATCGCGGATATGCGGCGCGAGGCGGGAAGCGGAACGATCTCCCCCATGGGGGAGAAGCTGATGCACGAGCTTGTTCGCGTGCAAGAGTCAGGGGAGCAATCCCTGTTGTTCCTCAACCGACGCGGATATAACCATTTTATGAGCTGTCGGAGCTGTGGAGAAGCATTGACTTGTCCGTCCTGCTCGGTGGCGCTCACCTATCACACACGGCGCGGTACTTACGACGCGGGCGACATGGTCTGCCATTGGTGCGGAAAACGCATGCCGGTGCCGCGTGTGTGTCCTGCGTGCGGCTCGGAGCATCTTGCACGTATGGGCTTTGGAACGCAGAAGGCAGAGGAAGAATTGGAGAGACTGATGCCGAACGCGCGGATTTTGCGCATGGACACCGACACAACCTCTACCAAGTTCGCATATGACGAGATGCTTGGGCGGTTTCGTGTGCATGAAGCCGACGTGTTGCTCGGCACGCAAATGGTCACAAAAGGGCATGATTTTCCCGACGTGACGCTGGTAGGTGTGCTTTCAGCGGATATGTCGCTGTATTTAGACGACTACCGTGCCGCGGAGCGCACCTTTGCGATGCTGACGCAGGTCATCGGCCGCGCGGGCAGAGGCGACAAAAAGGGAATGGCAGTCATTCAGACGAGCAATCCCGATAGTGAGATCATCCGTCTTGCGTGCGCGCAGGACTACGACAGCTTTTACGAGCGGGAGATCCGATTGCGTAAGCTGTTGTCATTCCCGCCGTTTTGTGACATCGCTCTTTTGACGGTTTCGGGAGCTTTGGAAAACGAGGTCCTGCAGGGCGCTACCATCATGGACCGAGAGCTTCGCGCACGTCTGGAAGGTGAGTATCGTGACGTGCAGGTCGTGATGTTCGGTCCCTTCGAGGCGCCCGTGTATCGGGTGGATAACAAATATCGCATGCGCATGGTCATCAAATGCAAGCTCAATCGCAGAACCCTTGCGATGCTTGCGGAAATTTTATGTGAATTCAATCAAAAGGCGGGGAGACGGCTTTCGATGAGCGCCGATCTCAACCCTTCCAATCTGTAACGTATAAACGAGGTATTAAACATGGCAAAGCTGAATATTGTAAAGGTCGGAGACGAGATTCTCCGCAAGGTCTGCCGTCCCGTGGAGAAGATCACGCCGCGCGTGATCACGCTGCTTGACGACATGATCGAAACGATGAGAGAGGCGGACGGTTGCGGACTTGCCGCGCCTCAGGTCGGCATTTTGCGCCGCATCGCGGTGGTCGAGGTCGAGGAGGGACAGGTCATCGAGCTGATCAATCCCAAGATCATCGCCAAGGCGGGGGAGCAGGAGGAGAGCGAGGGATGCCTTTCGATCCCCGGGCGCTGGGGCATTACCAAAAGACCCCGTCACGTCACGGTCAGAGCCACCAATCGCCGCGGCGAGACCTTTGAGGTCAGCGGAAGCGATCTTTTGGCGCGCGCTCTCTGCCACGAGATTGACCACCTTGACGGTAAGCTCTTTACCGACAAAATGATAAGGGAAGTGGAATGATGAAGATCTTATTTATGGGAACGCCGGATTTCGCCCTCTTTTCTCTCAAGGCGCTGGTAGAGGCGGGGGAGAAGGTCATCGGCGTCATCACCCAGCCCGACAAGCCAAAAGGAAGGGGATACGCGTTGACACCGCCGCCCGTTAAGGTTTATGCAACGGAACAAAACATCCCCGTCTATCAGCCCGCGACGTTGCGCGGTGAAGATTTTGCAAAGCAGCTTGAAGAGCTTGATCCCGACCTTATCGTCGTGGCGGCGTACGGAAAGATCCTGCCCGCAAACGTGTTGGACTATCCGAAATACGGATGTGTCAACGTCCACGGGTCTCTTTTGCCCGAATACCGAGGAGCTGCTCCCATGCAACGCGCGATCATCGACGGCAAGCGCGAGACGGGAATTACCACGATGATGATGGACGTTGGTCTTGATACGGGTGATATGCTGCTCAAAAAGGCGGTCGCGATCGGGGAAAACGACAATTTCGAGGACATTCACGATAAGCTTGGCGCGTGCGGAGCGGAGGTGCTTCTTGAAACGCTGGCACAGATCCGCGAGGGGAGGCTGATCCGTCAAAAGCAGGATGAAAGCCTTGCCACGTATGCGGCAAAGATCGAGAAGAGCGACTGTTTAATTGACTTTACGAAAGACGCGCAGGCGGTACATGACCAAATCCGCGGACTTTCCCCCATCCCCGTGGCATTTACCTATACGCCGGATGGAAAAATGCTCAAGGTGATCGCATCCGAAGTCGTAGCGGGAGAGGGAAGCGGTGCTCCTGCGGGAACGGTGACCTCCTTGTCGGGCGGCAAAATTACGGTTGCCTGCGGTACGGGTTGCGTCGCGCTTTTGACGGTGCTTCCCGAGGGAAAGAAGCGTATGAGTGCTTCGGACTTTATCAACGGACGCAAGATCAGTGAGGGCGACCTGCTCGGAAAATAAACGCTTTTCACAACACGTTCGCACAAACGGCGATAAACGCTTTTCGTACCATGTTCGCACAAACGGCGATAAACGCTTTTTGCACCATGTTCGCACAAACGGCGATAAACGTTTTGATCAAACTTTTTCAAAAGTTTGTGGATTCCAAAGGCAACGCCTTTGGTCGCGCGTCGCAACGCGCGAAATTCCCTTTACGGCGCTTTTCTTTTTGTGAGCTTTTTCTTTTGCGCCTACATGGTCAAAAGAAAAAGCGACTAAGGAGTTTTGCGTAACAAAGGAAAAGGCACCCAAACAATACAACCACGGTGCTCTTTACCATTCAAAAACGAGGTTTTTTATGTCGGTCAATATTCTGGAACTCAAACAAACAAAGGGGCGCATCCTCGGCGTGGATTTCGGTGATACCCGCACAGGGCTTGCCGTGTCGGATATCAGCCGCTTTTTGGCGTCGGGCATTGGCTACGTCAGCCCCGGCGGTATCGAAAAGACCGCCGATCGGGTCGCGGAGGTCGCGCGTGAGCAAAAGGTGGGCGCCGTTGTGGTCGGTCTCCCCAAAAACATGGACGGGAGCGAGGGCTTTCGTGCCGAGCGTTGCCGCGAGTTTGCCGACCTGCTTGCCTCTCGCCTTGACGGGATCCCCGTCGCGATGATGGACGAGCGTATGACCACCATGAGCGCGTCGCGCTATCTCAACGAGACCAATACGCGAGGGCAAAAGCGCAAGGGCGTGATCGATACGCTTTCGGCACAGATCATTTTGCAAAACGCGCTTGACAGATTGAAAAATTGAATCCAATAAGGAGAAAGCGTATGAAAGCTTGTATCATTCAACCGCGCTATTCCGTTGATTATCACGAGTCGGACGAGCTGTTCCAATGGGAAATGGACAGCATGGACGCATGCGACGAAAGCATGGATCTGATCGTCCTGCCCGAGTCCTGCGACACCCCCGCTCTGGCGCATACCAAAGAAGAGTTTGAAGCGTCTCACTACAAATATTGTCTGCCGCTCTTGGAAAAGGCTCGCGAAACGGCAAAGCGCTGTGATGCTGTCCTCTTTATCAACATGGCGAGAGAGACCGAAACGGGGCTTCGAAACGCCACCTATGCCATCAACCGCAAGGGCGAGGTCGTCGGATATTACGACAAGGAGCATCTGACGTGGGGCGAGGAATTCAAAATGGGCAAGGATGCAAGCTACACCTATGAGAGCAGCGATCCCACGGTCATCGAGATCGACGGCGTGCGCTACGGATTTCTCACCTGCTACGATTTCTATTTTTACGAAAACTTCGCACGGATCGCGCGCAAAGGTGTGGACGTGATCATCGGTTGTTCGCATCAAAGAAGCGATCTGCACTCCGCGCTTGAGACCATGAGCCGATTCTGCGCGTATAACACCAACGCTTACGTGGTGCGTGCATCGGTCAGCATGGATGAAAACAGCGACATCGGCGGTGCTTCGATGATCGTTTCCCCGCGCGGCGACGTGCTGGTCCATATGGGCAGCCGTGTCGGGATGGCGTGCGCGGAATTTGATCCGCATGAAAAATACTACAAGCCCGCGGGCTTTGGCAACCCTCTTTCGGCACACTACGAGTACATCGAAAAGGGCAGACGCCCTTGGAAATATCGCCCCGCGGGAAGCGCGATTGTCCTTCCCGACGATCAAATGGCGTATCCCCGCATCTGCGCGCACCGCGGCTTTAACACGGTGGCGCCCGAAAACAGCATGCCCGCATTTGGAGCGGCTGTGGCACTGGGCGCGGAGGAGATCGAGTTCGATTTGTGGTACACCAAGGACGGCGAGATCGTTTCCATCCATGATGACCGTCTGGATCGTGTCTCCGACGGCGAAGGGCACGTGTTCGACTACACCTATGAGGAACTCTTGCAGTTCGATTTCGGTGTCAAGTTCGGTGAGGAATTCAAGGGACTGAAGATTTTGAGATTCGAGGAGATCCTTGAAAAATTCGCCTGCCATTGCGTGATGAACATTCACATCAAAACGCGCGGAAATCAATGCGAATACGATCCCGCGCTCTTGGATCGGATCGTTTCTCTCATCGACAAATACGATTGCCGCAGATACGTGTACTTCATGTGCGGCAATGACCATTTCCTGCGGCTCGCCAAGGAGCGTTATCCCGACATTACGCGTTGCTGCGGAGCGGGAGACGACCGATTTGGCATTGTTGAGAGAGCCATCCGCTACGAGTGTAAAAAGGTACAGCTTTTTATGGACGGCTACAGTCAAGAGATGATCGACAAGGCACACGCAAACGGCATTCGGTGTAACTATTTTTACTGCGATGATGCAGAGCAGGCGCAAAAAATGCTCAACATGGGCATCGATACGATTCTGACCAACGATTATCAGAAAATTTCGAACGCGGTGCGCAAGTAAAAAAGCACCCCTCGGAACACATCGGCTCGCGGTGAAGGTTTTGGTCAAGCTTTTTTCAAAAAGCTTGCGGTTTCCAAAGGCGGAGCCTTGGTCGCCGTCCGCAGACGGCGAAATTTTCCTTGTCGGCGTTTCTTTTTTGCTAAGCTGCAATTGCTTGCAATTGCGGCTGAGCCTGCGAAGCCTCTTTTCATTTGTGCCTGCGGTGTCAAAGAAAAAGCGGCTGACGAGTTTTGCCGATTCCCTTTCATTGTGATCTTGCAACATGAGATCCCTCAAATTTCACCCCCAAAAAGGAACACACTATGCAACATTTACCGCCGCGGCGTATTGCCGCAATTCATGATCTGTCCTCGGTGGGCAGATGCGCGCTTACGGTCATTCTTCCCACTCTTTCGGTGATGGGATATCAGACCGTTCCCGTTCCCACGGCACTCCTTTCCACACACACGGGGGGCTTTACGGGAATGCATTTTCGCGATCTGACCGAGGATATGCATGCCATGACCGCGCACTTTTCCCGTTTGGACTTGCGCTTTGGCGCGATCTATACCGGCTTTTTGGGGAGTGATGCGCAGATTGCGTCGGTTACGGAATTTTTGGAGCGCTTTTCCGACATTCCCGACGAAACGGGAACAAAGCCGCTGATTCTGATCGACCCCGTGATGGGCGACGACGGTGTGCTGTATTCCACCTATACCCCCGAGCTTGTCAAGGGAATTCAACACCTGAGCGCGCGTGCCGAGATTCTGACTCCAAACCTGACCGAGGCGTGTCTGTTGACCGATACGCCCTATCGCGACACGGCAAAATCGGATATCGCGGAAGCCGAGCGGTTTGCAAATGCGCTGTTGGATCGCTTACACCGTGACATCGCGCCGCACGCGCAGATTGTAATCACGGGAGTTGACCTTTGCAACGGCGAGGTCGCCAATTTCGGTATGTCCCGGGACGGCGAGCGTTTTTGCGTTTCGCAAGCACACGAGGGACGCTCTTATCCCGGTACGGGTGATATTTTCGCCTCGGTGCTTCTGGGAGACCTGATGCAAGGAAAATCGTTTCAAGATTCTTGCCGCCACGCGGCGGAATACGTGGCAATGCTCATTCGGGAATCGTCAAAGATCGATACCCCCGAGCGCATGGGCGTTGCTTTGGAGCATTACTTATATCTGCTGGCAAAGCATACGGGAAAGGAGTGAGAGAGGCATGCAAAACAGCCGTACACCGCGCATCATTGGGCGCGTGATCAAATTTTCGTTTTTGGTGTTGATCCTGCTGGTCAACGGCGTGCTGATCTTTCGTCTTTGCTCGTCGGGAGACCCCAATATCATGAACAATCTGATTCTCAATGATCCGCTGATCGAGGCATACGAGGCAAATGACGGAAAGCTGACGCTTCGTTATCAAAATCAGTCCTCGATTACGCAGGGAGAAAAGAACCGAGGGTATTTTTCGGTGACGCAGTACGTTTTTATCCCCGAGGCAAAGCAGGTGCAATTGGTGTTTCGTTATAATAACAGCACCATCAAGGCGCTGGCAGAGGATTATGAGCTTGACGCGATTCCCGAAAAAAGTGAGGAGCTGTTTGAGGTCACGCTGCTGACCACCACCGATCTTACCCCCGACGATCGGGAGGACAACACCGATCCCAAAAAACTGAAAATGACCCGATATACGCCCAGTGCCGCCACGCGTGACATTGATTCCAACGCGCTTTATACCTATTACCGTTACGTGTTTGACGGTATTACGGTAGAGCCCGATACGGTGGGCGTGTTTGCCGACGTGTATTATACGAAGGACGTGGATTATGATAAAGACCCCTACGGAACGCTCTGCCTTTATGACAACGAGAGCAAATGGGTAGACGCCAATCTGACTGCCGAGGACGTGCGCGCCTTGGAGGAAAAAAAGAAGCAATAATTGGACAAGGAGAAGGATTATGACCGATCTTACCTACAAGCATGAAAGTGTGCGACTGACAGGTCGCTGGGACAGAGGCGAGACGTGTGCCACCGCCACCGCAACTGGCTCTTATATCGAGTTTGCATTCGGGGGCAGAATGGCACTGGCCAGATTTGATATTATTTCCAATGCGCATCCGCTCCTGCATCTGTGGGTACAGGTGGATGGTGGCGCTATGGTTGAGGTGAACGTGGATCCTTTTATCCGCATCATTGCTCCCACGGATGGCACGCACGTCTGCCGCATCATCTACAAGGGCGGCACCGAGCTTGACCGCCGTTGGTACCTTCCTCTGACCGCAAAGGTCACCTTCCTTGGCGTTCAGGTCGAGGAGATCGCACCGCTCCCTGCCGACAACCGCCGCACTGTGGAGTTTGTTGGCGACAGCATCACCGAGGGGGTACTCATCGACGTGGATTTCAATTCTTCGGGGGTTGCAACCTCCTCTTACATTGACGCTACCTGCCGTTGCTATCAGGATGACGTTTGCGCGACTTGGTCGTGGTTGACAGCTGAGGCGCTGAATCTGCGCCCCATCGTCATGGGCTACGGTGCTGTGGGCGCGACACGCTCGGGCTGTGGCGAGGTCCCCAAGGCGGCAGAGGCATATCCTTATAACTTTGACGGCTCTCCCATCACGCATGAGTGTGCCGATCTCATTGTCATCAATCACGGCGCAAACGACAGCCGCGCGCCCGAGGAGCTTTACGTCGCGGAATACGAAAAGCTGTTGGACGTGATCCGCGCGCGCAACCCTGAGTCTGTAATCGTGTCTCTGTCCGCCTTCTGCGGCGCGCACCACGAAGCTCTTGGCAAGCTGATCGCCGCGTATAACGAAAAGAACGGTTGCAACGTTCATTTCATCGATTCCTTTGGTTGGATTCCCAAGGAACCCCTGCACCCATTGCGCGACGGACACAGAGCTGTGGCAAAACGTTTGATTCCCTTGATCCGCGCAATCATTGGTTGAGAGGTGTTTGATGTTGCGACGCGACGAGATCCGCATCCGCGATCCCTTCATTTATACCGACCGTGAGAACGGATGCTATTATATGTACGGAACGACCGCATTGGAGCAGGACAGTATTGCTGCTAAAAACTCCTTTTCAGTCTACAAGAGCTGCGATCTGGAGCTTTTTGAAGAGCCGAAGATCATTTTTGACGGAGATACCTGCGATTTTTGGGGCGAGTACGATTTTTGGGCGCCCGAAATGCACGTGTGGAATGGAAGATATTATCTGTTTGGGAGCTGTAAATCCCAAACCTGCCACCGCGGCACGCAGATCTTTGTCTCTGACACTCCCGATGGTACGTTCGTTCCCGTCTCCCCGCACGCGGCAACGCCGCTTGATTGGGAATGTCTTGACGGAACGTTTTGTCATGAGGATGGTATTCCGTATCTGGTCTTTTCGCATGAATGGACGCAGGTAGGCGATGGCGAGATCTGCGCCGTGGCACTGTCAGAGGATCTGACGTATGCCGTGGGCGAGCCGTTTTTGCTCTTTCGCGCGTCGGACAACCCTGCGGTGACCCCGATCAAAGAGGGAGAGGGGAACTATGTCACCGACGGTCCCTTTTTGTACCGCGAAAATGGGAAATGGCACATGATCTGGTCGAGTTTTTACGATGGACGTTATCTTGTTCTCGAGGCGGAAAGTGAGCGCCTGGACGGAACATGGACGCATCACGGTAGCCGTTTTGATTTTGACGGTGGGCACGCGATGCTGTTTGAAAATTTGAAGGGGGAGCGCATGATCTCGTTACACCGCCCCAATTCACCGCACGGCGCGGAACGTGCGTTTTTTACAAAGTATTGAACGAAGCAGGCAACGGTCGCTTGGAAAGGAGAGGGCAATGGCAAGTGCAAGAGAGAGTGCGTGGCAGGTATTGAACCGATGTGACGCGGGCGGACAGTATTCGAATATCGCATTGGATACGGCGATCAAGCGCTCGGACCTGAACGACGCTGACCGAGGACTGCTGACAGCACTGGTCTACGGTGTGTTGGAGCGGAGATTGACGCTTGATGCATGCCTTGAGGGCCTTGCGTCTCACGGAACGGGGGATCTGCCCGTGGAGATCCGCAATCTTTTGCGCATGGGAATCTATCAGATGGCGTTTTTGGATCGCATCCCCGACCATGCCGCCGTCAACGAAACGGTTGCCATGGCGCCACGGCGCTATCGCGGCTTTGTCAACGCAATTTTGCGCGCGTTTGTGCGGAACGGGAAGCGATTGTCCTATCCCATGCGCGAAGATGATCCCATGGGTTATCTTTCGGTGCGTTACTCCTTCTGTCCCGAGATTTGCGAAGCATTCGTCGCGTCCTTTGGCTTTGCGCGAACCGAGGAGCTGTTTTTGGGGTTTGAAAAAGAACCGCCCCTGACCGTTCGGGTCAATACGCTGAAGATCTCGCGAGCGGCTTTGATCGAGCGTTGGCGCGCCGACGGACTGCGCGTCGATCAGACGCGGGAGAGCGAAAACGGCATCCACGTACTGGATAAAACACCGCTGTCGGCGCTTTATGGCTTTGAAGAGGGGCTGTTTTTCGTGCAGGACGAGGCATCCCAGCTCTGCGTCAAGGCGTTGGACGCCAAACGCGGCATGCGCGTGCTGGACGCTTGCGCTTGCCCCGGCTCCAAGTCCTTTGGAGCGGCGATCGATATGGAAAACGAGGGAAGTGTTACGGCGTGCGATTTGCACAAAAACAAGCTTTCCTTGGTAACTTCGGGGGCATGCCGCCTTGGTATCTCGATCCTTGACGTTATGGAGCGAGACGCGAGAGAGGCAAACAGTGCGTGGGTCGGAGCGTTTGACCGCGTGCTGTGCGACGTTCCTTGCTCGGGCTTTGGCGTGTTTGCCAAAAAACCGGAACTGCGCTATAAAGACCCTCTTGAGAGCGCGAGATTGCCCGAGATTCAAGCAGATATTTTAGACAACGCATCGACGTATGTCAAAACGGGGGGCAAATTGGTCTATTCGACCTGCACGCTCCTGCCAAAGGAAAACGAGGATAACGTGGCGGCGTTTTTAGAGCGAAACGGAACGTTTGAGTTGATCGAGCAGCGAACGCTCACGCCCGACCGCGACGGCACCGATGGCTTTTTCTACGCGGTGCTCATAAAAAAATAAAGCACGGTGCATACTGACAAAAAAGGAGTCCGACATGGATACGAATGAAACCAAAGAGCTGCTCTCTCTCACTCCCTCGGAGCTTGAAGAATGGGTGGTCTCCGTAGGAGAGCCGCGCTTTCGCGCAAAGCAGCTCTTTCCGCAATTGCATAAAGGGCTTGCCCCGAGTGAAATGACCAATCTCGGAAAACGCATGCAGGAAAAGCTTGCGGCGTCCTTCCGCTATCACCTCCCAACGGTGGAGCAAAAGCTGGTGTCCGCTTTGGACGGAACGGTCAAATATCTGTTCGGTCTTTGGGACGGCAACTGCGTGGAGAGCGTCGTGATGCGATACGAGCATGGAAACACAGTGTGCATCTCCTCACAGGTGGGATGCCGCATGGGGTGCAAATTTTGCGCTTCCACCATCGGCGGCAGAGTGCGCAATCTGAGCGCCGCCGAGCTTTTGGGGCAGGTCATTGCCGCGGGGAAGGATCTGGGCGAGCGCATTTCCAATATTGTCATGATGGGCATTGGTGAGCCATTGGACAACTACGATAATGTCATTCGTTTTCTACATTTGGTCAACGAGGAGTCGGGACTGAACATCGGCTACCGTCACATCTCGCTTTCCACCTGCGGGCTGGTTGACGGTATCCGCAAATTGATGGAAGAGGAGCTTCCCATCACGCTTTCCATCTCACTCCACGCGCCCGACGATGAAACACGCTCGGCGATCATGCCCATCAACAACCGATACGGCGTGGACGAGCTGCTTGATACCTGCCGCGCGTATTTTGCGCGGACGGGCAGACGCATTTCTTTTGAATACACCCTGATCGCGGGGAAGAATGACTCGGTTGAGAACGCGCAAAAGCTTGCGCGGGTGCTGAATTCGCATCTTCGGACGAGAACCGAGACCATGCCGATCCACGTCAATCTGATTCCCGTCAACGAGGTCACGGAGACGGGCTTTCGGCATTCGGGAAGAGAGGCTGTGCAAGCCTTTGCCAAGACCTTGGAGACAAAGGGAATCCGTGCCACGGTCAGACGGAAATTGGGCTCTGACATCAACGCCTCCTGCGGACAATTGCGCCGCGCGGCGATGAAGGAAAAAGAAACATAAACACTTTACGCACCATGATCGCACAAACCCCGCAATAAAAGTTTTACGCACCATGTTCGCACAAACCCGGCGATAAAAGTTTTGATCAAACTTTTTCAAAAGTTTGTGGGGTGGAGGGGCAACGCCCTCCTCGCGCTCCGCAGAGCGCGAAAACCCCATTTCGGCGCATTTCTTTTTGATAGCTTTTTCTTTTGCGCCTACATGGTCAAAAGAAAAAGCGGCTACGGAGTTTTGCGAGGCGTGACCAAAGACATTGTCCTTGGCAATCGTAAGGTTTTAAAAGAATCACACGCGCAAGCGCGACCAAAACTTGCATTGCAGAGCCTGTGCGAACATAGCGAGCTGTTTTGCGCTCTCTTTTACATATCACGTTTTCGGAGGTGCGTATGAAAAAGAGACGGCAAAACAAACGGGTCAAGGCTCTGCGCCGCGTCACGGCGGCAGCTCTTTTGTTGGCACTGGTCATCACTTGGGTGTCACTTGACTCGTGGTTTGGGTTTACACGCAGAGATTCGTCGGTACGCGTTACGATTCCGAATTTTTGCGGAGAACGCTATGACGAGCTGGCGTTTGAAGCATGGCAGACCGTAACAACGGAATACCGCTACGATCCCAATGTTCCCGCGGGGACGGTGTTTGCGCAAAGCCCCTCGGCGGGAAGCGTACGGAAACTCTCCTCGGAGCGTGCCACCTGTCATCTGACGCTTACGGTAAGCCTTGGAGATGAGCAGGTTACGGCGCAAAACGTGATCGGCATGGACGTGCGTGAGGCAATGCAACGCTTGCGGTCGGACGGCTTTGCGGTGGAAACGGTCATGCAAACGGGGCCTTATCCCGAGGGACGTGTGCTTGCGATGACTCCCGACGGGATCCTGCCGCGCGGTAGCCGTATCACGCTCACCGTCAGCGCGGGAGAGCCTGTCAAAACCGTGGAAGTGCCGGACGTCACGGGACTTTCCCGCAGTGACGCGCTCGTTCAATTGTGGCTTTCTCAGCTTGCCGTTGGCGAGGTTATTGAGGAGCCTTCGAACGAAACACCGGGAACGGTCATCAAACAGAGCCATCAGCCGGGAACGGTGGTGATGGCGGGGACGAAGATCAAGCTGTATATTTCGGCAGAAGAATAGAGGATTTTTCAGATAAGGAGTACAAAGCATGTACAAGGGATACGGAAGGGTCATCAAAAGCCTTGGCGGACTGTTTACGGTCTGCCTCTTCCCAACGCCCGCAGGCGAGGCCGCCCGGCCGCTTGACGGTATGACGGTTACGGGGCGCGGCAGAGGAACGCTCCACCGCAAGGGCTCTCTTTTGGTGGGGGATACGGTCGAGGTCTCCTACGACAACACCGCGTTTTCCCTGCAAAACGGCGAAACGGTGGGAGCGGGAGATGGAACGGGGCTTTCGATCGACCGCATCGTCGAGCGCAAAAACGCGCTCATCCGCCCGCCGATGGCGAATTTGGAGCTGTTGTTCGTCACGCTCGCGGCGGCATCTCCCGAGCCAATTCTTGAAACCGTGGACAAGTTGATCTCCATTGCGGAGTTCAATCATATCGAACCCATCATTGTGGTTACCAAGAGCGATCTCGCGCCCGAAACGGCGCACGCGTTAACCGAGCTTTACCGTCGTGCGGGCTTTGATACCTTTTGCACGGGGGAAGGCGCGGATGCGGAAACCGATGCCTTAAAGGACTACATCTATACGCATACCAAGGGTAAGATCGCGGCATTTTCGGGCGCTTCGGGGGTTGGAAAATCCACGTTGCTCAATCGTCTCTTTCCAAATCTCCATTTGGAAACGGGAGAGATCAGCCGCCGCATCGAGCGCGGAAAGAATACCACGCGTCACGTCGAGCTGTATCCTCTGGGGGACGGGGAGACGGACGGCTACCTTGCCGACACCCCGGGCTTTACCATGCTGGATTTTGAACGCTTCGACTTTTTTGCAAAAGAGGATCTGCCCCTGACCTTCCGCGAGTTCGTTCCCCTCATCGGGGAGTGCCGATATACCAAATGCTCGCACACCAAAGAGGAGGGCTGTGCCATCGTGGGAGCCGTTCGGCGCGGCGAGATCGCCAAAAGCCGCCACCAAAGCTTTTTGTCGCTTTACGAGGTGTTGAAGAAGAAAACAAAGTGGTAGTTTGAAAAGGATTTTTTCTTGGAGAACCTTCTTGAATAGAACAAAGCAGCGTTCCGCTGTTTCAGGAGAGTTTTGCCTTGGGCAAAACACCGCCTCCAAACCTCTCCAAGAACTTTCACCACATTACATTATCAAAACAACGCGATTACGGACATTGGTAGTGGGGCGTTTTCCAATTGTCATAATCTGTGTAACGTTGTAATTCCCGAGAGCGTTACAAGCATTGGTGACAACGCGTTTTCAGAGTGTTCGAGCCTTAGCAGTATCACGATTCCCGATGGAATCACAAGCATTGGCTTTAAGACGTTTTCTCATTGCGCGGGATTGACGCATATCGTGATTCCTCATGGGGTTACGTCGATCCAAGGCTCTGCGTTCGCCTCTTGTCATGGTCTTACGAGTGTTATCATTCCGGAAAGTGTCACTACGATCGCCACTTATGCGTTTTCTTTTTGTTCGCAGTTGAACACCGTCTACTACGGCGGAACGGCAGAGGACTGGGAAACAATGGTAATGACCTCTTATCATGCGTCACTCATGAATGCCACGGTCTACTACTACGCTCCCGACGGTGCGCCCGATGCGGAGGGCAACTATTGGAGATACGTGGATGGCGTTCCAACACCGTGGTAACTCACCGTCAATCCATAACCTCTTGAATTCAAACTGCGCGATAGCGCACAGACTGTGGCGCGGGAAGTCTGAAAAAAATTCCGCGCCGACGTCTGGCTCTC
>JAZQXI010000053.1:0-1739 GCA_045632805.1 Eubacteriales bacterium
ATATCTACGCCGCAACCGACGCTCTCCAAATATTCGATCACAGAAACGACCGTATTAGCAAGCTTTTCGGAGATTGCGTACTCCCCGTAGCAGTTTCCGTTGAAGAGCAAGTCCAGCTTCACACCCATTTGCTTGATCCTGCGAAGTTCTTCTTCCGTTCTCGCTTGGGCAGACCAGTCGGTGTAGCCGTGGCGCGTTGCGATCGCGCTCCTACCCGTTGCGATATCCTGCCAGGCGAAAAACACTTCGGATATGTAATCTCTATACGTTGCGACAATTTGCGAAAACGGCTCCTCGCCGTTTTCGTATAGCTGAAATCCTACACAATATTTCATGATTTTCTACATGATATTCGGTCAATCGGTATCCGATTTATCCTTAACCTTGGCGTTCGGAGAGTTCAGGCCCTCATACGGAGCCTTATAATCCACCTCAATTGCCTCTTGAGACCAATCTATCTTCCACGGTTTCCCTGTCCTGAACGGACTTTCAAACTTATTTTTCAGAACACCGCGTTTTTCAAGGCTGTTCATACACGCTCGAGTACAGCCTGCCGCGCCGCAGATCGCCTTTCCAGATTTATAAAGCATCGGAGGTTGATGAACGAAGGGATTGATCGCGGAAGATTTGTACTCTTCGCCTGTTTTGCTAACAAAATATTCCCCTCTTTCTCCTTCTTTCACAGGCTCCTTGCCTTGGAATACGATATCACATTTTTCCATATCGACATCTGCCCATTCGAGTTCGTAACCACCGACATTTTCCTTGATCGTTCTGTCGGCAGGAATACAGCCGCCGGGACATTCACGCACACACGCCATACAACGATTGCAAAGAGTACCGGGCTCCATGATTGGGTCGGGCTCAAGCTCAAGCTCGGTAATAATGATGCCAACGCGAACGCGAGGGCCGAATTCGGGAGTCAGCAGCATTTTAGAATATCCGATCTCACCAAGCCCGCACAAAAATCCCGCAATACGCATACTGATCATGACGTCCGGTGCAGCCTTGCCGGGCGCCACGGGTCTGGAATAATTCTCGCGCAAATAGCCCAAGTTGTCAATAGCACGCCAATCGCTTTGATGTCCCATAGGAACTGCCTCATAACCTTCATCCTCAATCATTTTGCTCAAATTGATGACGGTCATAGGCATATAAAGATAGGTGATACCGCCGTAGCCCATTGCGGAGTAATTTGAAAAATATGTACCTTCCTCAATACCTCTGAGTGATCCGCGCAAAACACGGAAGCCGAGAGCTATGATCGACTTTGCCTTTGGCATGATCTGCTTGGGATCCATTTGGATCGGCGCGGTGCTCCAACGGTCAATCGAACCGATACCCACAATATCGGCACCCATTCTTTTTGCCATTGCCTTAATTTCCTGTGATGTTATCATATGTAATACCTCCGTTTTGTTCATATAATACGTTAATAGTATAGCATAAAACTTAGACTGCGAAAAGTAACAAAACACCCGAGTTATTACACAAAACAACTTCTACTATCAATTTGTGCAAAGCAGGATCCTTTTAAAAATCACCACTATGTCGATGGTTCAAGTCCATAAGGTTCGGAAAAAGTTGCAAAAAACAAAAGGTCAAAAATCAGCCCTAAAAAACCGAAAAAGCACACCGTTTGGTGTGCTTTTCTTTTGGGGATCATAGTACAAAATTGCAACCGCCGATGTTGCGGTCAGCCGTTTTGGTTCCTTTTTTCGTTTCACTCGGGGATTCTC
>JAZQXI010000054.1:0-7536 GCA_045632805.1 Eubacteriales bacterium
ATGGCAAGAATCGCTGTCAATACTCTTTTGAAAAGTCCTGTTTTCATGGTCTCTCTCCTCTTTATTTGTTGTTTTTTAACTGTATCGCAGGAAGCACTTTCATTCTCTTATTTTGTAATTATACTACATTCCGCTCCGTATTTCAAGTAACTCAAAGAAAAAAAGAACCGTCAAAACCAACAAATTATATAATATATTTTTATACTTCCCCGCCGCAACACGCAAAAAAGCCCCTGCGGCGGCGTGTTTTGCCGCACACAAAGGCTTTTGTTGATGGTATCTGCTTTTGCGTCACCAAATCAGCGGAAGCAGCCGATACCGTACGCGTTTTTTGTACTCCGTATATCCCGCAAGTCCCGCTTCCAGTACCCTTTCCTCGTTTCGAATTCTGATCACGATCACCGCGACGTAGGGCAAAAAGCAAAGGAACGACCACCACGACCCCAATACCAGCGGAATCGAGAGAAACAGCCATACGGTCACCGCGTACATGGGGTGTCTGACGATGCCATACAGCCCCGTATCGACCACCGTTTGCCCCTCTTGCACCTCGATCGTTCGCGAGAGATACGCGTTCTCCCGCATGACCTCGGCATACAGCGCGTAGGAGATCAGCAAAACGACCGCCGCAACGATCACGACCCACAAAGGTACCCGCGACCATCCAAACCGATGGTCCAGCCCCGCAACGATAAAACCGCCCACAAACAGCAGCCCCGACATCGCTTGGACTCCCTTTTGCGCGCGCTCGGTCTCCTTGGCGTTCAAGCGTTTTTCCAGCAGCGCGGGCGCCCGACACAAGAGAACCGCTCCAAGCAGGAGCATTGGAAGAAAAAGAAGCCCGATAAACAGCCACGCGTTCCAAAACCCAAAGTCCCCCGCAGGAACAAACAGCATCGCCCCCACAAGAATCAACCCAAACGCGAATTTGATCAATGCCTTGCATGCAAGCTTCATAAAGCCCCTCCTTTTTTCTGCTTTTTCGCGCACCGTTCTTGCAAAAACGGTGTTTTTTTCATTGTATCACAATCGACTCACTTTTGCAACAGATTTTCGAAAACTTGACGGTGTCACGCCGATTTCGGCAGAAAACAGCTTGATCAGGTGCGAAACGTCCACACATCCCACCGCGTGGGCGATCTCCGATTCGGAAAACGTTGTGTCGCTCAGCATCTGCTTGGCGATCTCGATGCGGTAGGCTCGCAAAAAACGCGCTGGCGGCGCTCCCATCACACGCTTGAATTTTTCGATGTACGCATTGCGTGACATCTGCGCGATGCGCGCCAAGGTGTCGATCGTCAGCCGCTCGTGGTAGTGTCGGTAAAGATGAGAAACGCTCAACAAAAACGCCGCGTCCTCACGCTCCGGCTCCTGCAATTCCCCGACGCATCGCTCACACATATCGCACAGCTCCGCGATCAGAATCAGCGTCTCTCCCTCACAAACCAAAGCATCCGTGTATTCCCGTTTGTATGAACGTGCGGTAAGTATCTCAAGTCTTGGCGAAAGCGCGGCAATTTGCTCCCCGTCAAGCCGAAAATGCAGCCTTGCCGACGTTTTTGCGCGCAACATGGGATCGATCTTAAAAAGCAACGAAAACGCAGGCAAGAGTCGGAACGATGCCGCGTATTTTTCGAGATACCGCGGACTCAAAAGGATATGATAAACGTCAAAGCCCTCGCCGCCGTCGTATCCGTGCGGCATATCGGGCGGAATGATGAAAACGTCGCCCTTCCAAACCGTGAGCGTCCGTTCACCGATGTAGTGTGTTGCCTCTCCCTTTAGCACGATATTGATCTCGTAAAACGCCTGCGAATGCATCACCTTGCTGTAATTTTTCTCAACAAAGCCGCGCACCATACACTGTTCCGAGGAAAAGACCTCCTCCACCGTGTAATGCAGATGCGCCTCGCGTCTCTCGCAGATATGCTCCGTCACCCGTCTCCCTCCTTTGTACGAATATACAATTTGAAATGTATGAATGTACATTGATTATAGCATATTTCCGTGATATAATCAAGGCATAAATGAAAAAAAGGGGGAACGAAATGATGACGGCATCCGAGAGGATCAAGCGATTATTCGAGCGCTCCAGAGCCATTGCGAGCAATCCGCCGCAAAGCTCGTTTACGCGAGATCTGCACGCATCTGCCCGCACGACGTATCAAGATCTCCCACGTTGGGAGAAGCAAGCCCGCGCCATGGCGTACGCCGTGACCCATCAGCAAATTTGGATCGATCCCGAAGATCATATCATCGGCAGGGTCTACTACAAAAACGAGCTTCCCGTGACCGAATACGATCCCGATTTTGATTTTAACACACAGCCGCGTCTTGACGCGCAACAAAATGACCCCGCATATGCCGAGCTGTGCCGCTACGCGCTTGCCACCTACGGCTCCCCCGGGCACATCGCGTGGGATTGGAACACCGTCCTGCGCCACGGCACCGACGGAATCCGACAGCGTTGCAAGGCGGAGCGCCAAAAGCATTCCGATGACGAAAAAGCACTCCGATTTTACAACGGTGTTTTGATCATGCTGGACGCCTTGGAAGAATGGAACGAGCAACACGTCCGGCGTTTGCTTGAAATGGGCAAGGACGAAGAAGCAGCGATCTGCCGCCGCGTTCCCAAGTACCCCGCCCAAAGCTTTCGCGAGGCTGTGCAAGCCTTTTTTATGCAGTTCATCATCGTAATGAAGGAAAATCCCTACGGCGGAAACAGCCCCGGCCGCTTGGACTACTATCTCTGGCCTTATCTTGAAAAGGATCTGGCAGACAAGGTCATCACGCTTGAAGAGGCGGAAGAGCTGATCGAGGAGCTGTTTATCCGCATCGACGAGCGCATGTTCCACAACGACATGTGGGTCGAGAGCGTGGTGGTAGGCGGAAGCGATCCAAGCGGCGCATCCGCGGTCAATCCCTTGACCTACATCATGATCCGCGCCTTTATGAAGCACGACATCACGCATCCGCACATCTACTGCCGTATTCCGAACGATCCGCCAAAAGAATACATCGATCTGCTTGCGGACTATGTCATTCACGGCAACAATCGCGCCCAGCTTTTGTGTGACGAAGCGATCATCAAAGCGCTCCGAACGAACGGAGTGAGCGAAACCGACGCGGTGGACTATTTCTGCGGCGGCTGTATGGAGATCGGCGTACAAGGCAAAACCAGCGATTTTTTGTTCACGGGCTACGTCAATATTTCCAAAATGTTGGAGCTTTGCATCACGGGCGGTTACTGTTTGATCGGAAAGAAAGCCCTGGATCACCTCTCTCCCACTCCCTTGACCGAATTTGCATGCTTTGAGGATTTTTATGCTTCCTTCAAGCGGGAGAGCGCGCGTATCTTGACCGAAAATCTGCGTTATCAGGACCGTTTAAGCGCATACGTCGAAGAAATGCGCCCCGCGTATTTGATCTCTTCCATGATCGACGATTGCATTGCCACGGGCAGAAACATGCACGGGGGCGGTGCAAGATACCACGATTACGGCACCTCGTTTGTCGGAGTCCCCAATACCGCCGACTCGCTCTTTGCGATCAAAAAAGCGGTGTTTGATGAAAAAATCTGTACCGCGCATGAGCTGATCGATGCCTTGAAAGCGGATTTCGCGGGATATGAAGCATTGCGCCAACGATTGCTCTCCCTCCCCAAGTTTGGGCAGGGAGACCCCGAAGCGGACGCCATGGCGTCGCGTCTTTGCCGTGACCTGAGTGAGGTCTACAGCAGCTACGTCAACCGCTTTGGCGGGGGCGGCAAGCCGGTTATGCTGACCTTTATCTGGGCGCCGACAGCAGGCGCCATGCTTGGCGCGACTCCCGACGGCAGACACGCAGGGGTACCCGTCGCACATTCGGTGACGCCGCAATCCATGGCAATGACCAAGGGCATCACTACGGCGATCAACTCCTGCTGTACGCTTCCGTTTGAGCTGTTCAGCGGTGGCGCGTCCACCATGTGGGATCTCTCCCCCTCCATCGCCAAGCCCGAGATCGTCTCGGCGCTGTTTATGAGCTTTTTTGAAGGTGGCGGTCACATTTTCCAGGGGAACGTCACGGATGTCGAACAGCTTCGCCGCGCGTTGGAGAATCCCGAGCAATACGGACATCTGATCGTCCGCGTAGGCGGCTATTCCGCGCGTTTTGTGACCTTAAAGCGCGAGCTGCAAGAGGAGATCATCGGGCGGATACGCCACTCCTGCTGATAAAAACGGTTAAAAAATCACGGGGGTGAGTACCAAATGCATTTGCGCATTTGGCTCACCCCCGATTCTATATATTCAGCCCATATTATTCTTCGTCTTTGGGTTGTTCTTCCGGTTTGGTAAACACCGAATCTATGGCACTAACATTGATTGATAAAATCTCTGGTTCAACTTCAAAAACAACGCCTCTATTTTGGTCAATAATGAATTGATATATTTGATATCCGAATGGTAAATACACATCAATATTAAATGAATAACTTTTATCATCCGCATCGTACCCAAATCCATAAAGCCCATAATACCATCCAATCTCTTTATCATACATCTCCTGCACACAATTAATCTGCACGTCAACAAATCTCTCATCAATAAATTCAGCAAATCCGTCGCCAATGATAGAGTTCAAATAGTCTTGGGAGTCGGATATTTCCGAAACACAGGCAGTTGTATAAATGCACTTGTTTTCTAATGCCTTAACAACAGCGTCAATGTATTCTGCGTAACTATGGTATTCATTTTCCCAGCCTAATTTTATTGCATCGCTTCCAGTTATTTCAAAAACCATTCGGATGTAAACATTATTAATTTCGCCATGTTTCAACTTATATTTGGCATAAATAACTACACCTGGTCTAATTAAACCATCTATACCCTTCTCATCCCCCCTCTCAACAAACACGATCTCAGGTCTTTGGTCTTTTATTTCATTATAAAAATATTTCCCTTGAAATTTACCTCCTTGTATCTGTTCCATAACTTTATCTGCAAAAATATCCGGATATTGATATCCATCCTCATCTGCGGGTAAATCTTCGGGGGGAAGCACAACGGGAGGCTCCGGCTCTTCCGGTGGGGTGATTTCCTCGGGTTTTGGGGTTGTTTCTTCGGGCTTCGTCGTTGCACTCGGTTTGGTTGTTTCCTCCGGCTTGATTATCACAACAGGCTGTGTCGTTTCACTCGGTTTGGCAGCTTCACCCGAATTGGCACCCTCCCCATCTCCCGGCTCGTTGGGACTTGGATCCAACGAAACGTACGGTGTGGTCTCATCAGTCTCTCCGTTTTCATCAACGCATCCTGTAAATCCCGCCAAAATCAAAGCACTCATAATCCCGGCGCCAACCCGATTCAAAACATTCCGCTTTTTTCTGAAGATACGATCTTTCATAGTCTTTTCCTCCTTTGCGTTGATACCAACGCTTTCAAAGTGCATAGATAAGATAGCTTAAAAATCCCGATCCTCAAGTTGCCAAAAATCATGCTCGATCGGCAACTTTGACCATTTAATCAATCACGTGGATCAATTCGCGCATTTCCTTACGCTTTTTGGGACGCAAAGAGTCTCCCTCCTTGGCGTATCCCAAGGTGATCACAAGGCGCACCGTCCCAGTGAGATTGCAGATCTTACGGATCTCGGCATCGTCGAGCCAGCCGAGGATGCAAGTTCCCAAGCCTTGCGCGGTCGCCTCTGCCGTGAGATACGCCGCAAGGATCCCGATGTCGATCGAACGGTAATCATTGCCCTTGACCTTCGCTCCCAGAGCAGCCGTTGCCACGTAGGCTTCTTCGGAGATCACGAGCATCACGGGGGCGTCGCTTGCGAACTTGTTCATCCCCATGCCCTGCGTTGCCCTTGCAACAGCCTTTGCGGCATCTCCGCGGCAGACCGTGATGTGATAGGGCTGACCGTTGCACGCCGAGGGAGACAGGCGCGCGCTTTCAAGGATGCGCTCCAGCTTCTCCTCCTCCACCGCGCGGCTCGCATCATAGCTTCGGCAGGATTGCCGCGCTTTTGCAATTTCGGTAAAATTCATCGTATATCTCCTTCATTTCATTCATTTTTACGCATACGTGATGCGTTTTTGCACACACGTGATGCATTTTCGGGGTCAGATCCATTTGATGGTTTGCGGTGGAATCTCGTTTGTAGGGTGGCAAAGTGTCAGGATCAGATCCCCCTCGCGGTAAGTGGTGAACGTCACTGTTTCCTCTCGCTCCATCAGCTCGGTATCGCTTTCTCGCAAGGAAGAAAGCCCCTCTCCGCTTGCCTTGACCGCCGCCTCCTTGCGTGTCCAAAACGTGAAAAAGCGCTCGGCAGTCGGCTCGGCAAGATAGCACTCGCGCTCCCGTTCCGAAAACCAACGCTCGGCAAGATCGCCCAAGGAAAGGCTCGCGGCACGCGCAAGCGTCTCCGCGTCAAGCCCCACGCGCCCCTCACCATGCATCACCGCGCAAAGCACGGCTCCCTTGGTGTGCGTGATGCTGAAATCCACAGGCGCATCCTTGAAAAACGGACGTCCGTTCCCGTCGTAGCAAAGCTCCCCCGTAAGCCCCGCGCGCTTCAATAGCAAAATCCCCGCAAGGCTTTCACACGCACGATGGGAGAATCGCGGATGGTCTGCGTTGAAAGTAGGATGCCGCAATCTCCATGCCTCAAGCCACTGCGGCGGGATTTGTGACGCGAGGGTGGCATATACAGTCTCTTGCTCCACTCGGTATCCATACAGCGCAATCATTGCCATCCTCCTCTCACGCTTTTTCTTTATTGTATCATATTTCAGCGGTTTTGAAAAGAGAAACGCAAAAAAATTCCAAAATAAGGTTGACAATTGGTAAAAAATGCTTTATAATGGAATTAGATTTATTCTAATTTTTATATTGGAGGCTTTTATGACCAAACAACGCGAGCTGATTATGAATATTTTAAAGCAATCCGATCGCCATCTGACCGCCGACGAGATCTTCTTTTTGGCAAAACTCAAAATGCCCTCGATCGCCATGGCAACCATCTATAACAACCTCAACGCCATGAACGAGGCGGGACTGATCAACCGTTTGCACATCGACGGCGTTGCCGATTGCTTTGACAAGATCACCGAGCCGCACGACCACCTGCTTTGCGACAAGTGCGGAAAGATCTCCGACATTCGTCTCCCCTCTCTCTCCGAGACGCTGGAAGCCCAGATCGGCGCACAGATCGAGGACTACGAATTGACCGTCCACTACATCTGCCCCGAGTGCCGCAACGCGCCTCGCAGAAGATAATCACAAAAGAAACAGAAGCGCCTCGAATGCCAAAAGCATTTGAGACGCTTCTTTCAGGTTGTAGACCAAAAGCATACAGTTTGTTAATTTGCGCCAATTCGTTTATGCCGCTTTTTTCTTTGACACCATGGGCACAAAGAGCAAAGCTTGGCAAAAAAGAAATGCCGCAAAAAAGGGGATTTCGCGCTCTGCGGAGCGCGAGGAGGGCGTTGCCCCTCCACCCCACAAACTTTTGAAAAAGTTTGATCAAAACTTTCGTTAAACTGACGAAAGCCGG
>JAZQXI010000055.1:0-20941 GCA_045632805.1 Eubacteriales bacterium
GCACTTCCCAATGAAGGTGCTGAAAAAATGCGGTAAAAGTTTTTGAAAGGGGTGTGGGAAAAACTTCTTGTAAGAAGTTTTCCCCACAAAATCATCGTTATTCGCTAATCATCGATGCATAAGCATCCGCGATGCCGGTGCGGTCGATTTTACGCGAGGAATTCTTGGGGAATTCCTCTTTTTGAACGATATAGCTTTGAATGCGCTTGTAGGGGAGAACTGCGGTGTTGACCTCGGAAAGCGCTTTTTTCATTTCCAGATCCAATTGACTCTTGGCAAAATTTTTGCCGTATTGCTGCACCATTTGCGCATAGTCGGGATGGATGATCGCGATCACATCGTATTTCTTGGTCTCGCGGTTGGGAATACCGATGACAACGGCTTCCTTAACGTAGTCGTTTTTGGTCAGCAGCGCTTCCAGCTCCTCGGGGAAGACGCTCTTGCCGCCGGGGGCGGAGATGACATTCTTCTTTCTGCCGACGATATACAAAAATCCGTCGTCATCGAGATGTCCGAGGTCTCCCGTATAGAACCAACCGTCTCGGATGGCACGCTGCGTTTTTTCGGGCATGTCGTAGTAGCCGAGCATGACGTTGGGGGCTTTGATGCGGATCTCGCCCACGCCGTCCTCTTGGACATCGTAAATATCAAGGAGCGCATTGGGTGTTGCCATCCCTGCGGAGGCGTCGCGATAATAGGTGTCGCGGTTGATTGCCGCCAAGGGAGCGCATTCGCTCAGACTGTAGCTTTGATAGGCGCGGATGCCAAAATCACGCAACCCCTTCAGTACGTCGGGGTCAGCCGCAGCACCGCCGGAGATCATCAAGCGCAATTTTCCACCGAAGCTTTCGTGGATCTTTGCAAACAGCTTGCGCTTGGCACCGTCACGCATTTTGCCTTCGGGCATCGCGTTTGTGAGTCGGATACCTGCTTTGACGCGGCGCTCAAGACCTTGCTTGCGAATGGTGGACCAAATTTTGCGATAGACGGTTTCTGCCAGCATGGGAACGCACAGAAGAACCGTTGGCTGTGCTTCGCGCAAATCTCTTGTCAGATAGCGCAAGCTTTCGCAGAAGGTCACGCTGCTACCGCGGTAGAGCGGGCAGAGCAGACCGCATGTGCACTCATAAACGTGATGAAGCGGAAGCACCGATAAGAAGTGATCGGTATGGTCGATGTAGACCATGCGGCACATTTCGGAAAGATTGAAGCAGAGGTTGCGGTGCGAGAGCATAACGCCCTTGGAGATGCCGTTCGAGCCTGCGGTAAAGACCAATACACGCATTTCATTGGGATCCAGCGGCATATCAAGGTAGGTACGGTCGCTGTCAATAATGCGTTGGTTACCCGATTCGATCAGATCGGGCAACTCACCAAAGGAGATGCGGCGCACCGTTTCGGAAAGCCCCTGCGCGACAGCGCAGGAGTCGGACGCAATGATTGCCGCCGCCTGCGTGCGCTCTACGATAGAAGCAAGCCCTTCGGCAGAAATATCTCGGTTGACGGGAATAACAACACCGACACCGCAGGCCACCGCCAAATAGGAAAGCGCCCATGCATAGCAATTGTTGCCCATGACGATGATCTTTTTGCCGATCAATCCTTGCGCGCAAAGCTCTGTACCAAGCGCCTCAATATCATCCGCAAGCTTCTTAAAGCTGAATTCACGGTATTCGCCGTCTACGCGCTCACGCAGGAACACGTTGCTACCAAAGGTTTCAGCGCTGTTGCGGTATAGCTCCCGAAGCGTTTCTATTTCGGTTACGGAATAATTTCGATATGCTTTCATCAATCAAACCGCCTTTCGGTCGTGATTTTTGTGATCGTGGTTTTCAAAACCACATTTACGAGATTAGTATACCATATTCAAAAGAGAAATGCAATATGTTTCAAAGAAAAAATATGACTGAAATAGGAATTTTTCCAAAAATATCAAAGGATCAGAGGCGATCGACCGTAATCACGGCAAAATACGTGGGGTCGATGCGGCTGATGCGGTCGGAAGCCGCGCGACGGATCTCCTCATCCGAGAGCTTGACCTCAAATGGGACGGAGATATCGAAAATCAAGTTGGTGTGAGTCGCGCCGCTGACAAAACGGAAATCGTGGATCTGCAGGGTGGGATCGATGCCTTGCAATTCGGCAAGAACCCGTTCGCGCAGAGCGGTTACCTGTTTGTCGTCGGTGACAATGGGGTCCATGTGAATGGTGGCTTCGATTCCGCATTCGCGGCGCAGCTCCTGCTCGATGTTGTCGATCATGTCGTGCGTTTCAAACACATCCTTTTTGCCGTCCACTTCGATATGCAAGGCGGCAATGACGCGTCCCGGACCGTAATTGTGGACCGTCATATCGTGAATGCCCAGTGCGTCGGGGTATTTTTCAACCGTCTCGGTAATGCGATGCACGATTTCGTGCGAGGGGGCTTCTCCGAGAATGGAATTTTTCGCTTCGTTGAGAATCCGAAAGCCTGCCCAAAGAATCAGGAGCGCGACGATGACACCCATGTATGCATCGATGTTCCAGTTCAGCTCCGGGAAGAGCAGAAGCAGGAGCGAGGATAGCAGAACCGCAGAGGTGGAAAGCGCGTCCGAAAGGCTGTCTGTCGCGGTGGCACGCATGACGGCGGAGTCGATGCGCTTGCCGATCTTGCGGTTGAAGAGCCCCAACCAAAGCTTGACGAGGATCGACGCGAGTAAGACGAATACAGAAATCCAGCTTCGTTCGGGAAGCACGGGATCAAAAATTTTGGCGACCGATTCCTTGATAAGCTCAAAGCCGATCAAAACGACCAAAAATGCCACGATCATAGAGGCAACGTATTCGATTCGTCCGTGACCGAAGGGATGCTCACGGTCGGCGGGCTTGGCGCTGATGCGGAAGGAGATGAGCGAGATGATCTGCGATCCTGCATCGGAGAGGTTGTTGACGGCATCCGCAACGATGGCAATGGCTCCAAAGAGGATTCCTACCGTAAATTTGGATGCGAACAGCAACAAATTCAGAATAATACCTGTGATGCTGACCATGGTGCCGTAGGCGGCACGTACACGGGGATCAGAGGTCTGTCGGTGATTTTTTACAAATAGAGAGGATAAAAGATCGGTCATGGTATAGCCTTTCAAAAAATGATGTTTGATGCGATATTGCCCGCTTTTGCGGGACGTTATTCGTTTTTTGCACTTCAGCCCCAGTATTTTCGGTCGAGACTGCGCAATTGTATTGCTTCGGCAATGTGAGGCGCGCGGATGAGTTCGCTTTCGTCCAGATCTGCGATGGTACGTGCTACGCGCAAGATACGGTCGTAGCCGCGCGCGCTGAGCCCCATGCGGTCATATGCCGCTTTGAGGAGTGCCGATGCCTCGGCATCCGGCGTGCAGAATTCGTGAATGCCTGCGGCGTCGAGCTGTGCGTTGCAAAAGATTCCGCCGTTCGGGCTGTTTTTCATGCGCTCCTGCGCAAAGGCGCGCGCACGGGTCACACGCTCGCGGATGATCTCGGAGCGTTCGGCATGCGTATCGGGAGCGGAAATTTCCTCGTAGGAAAGAGAGGGAAGCTCGATCTGGATATCAATACGGTCCAGCATCGGTCCGCTGATGCGGGAAATGTAACGCTTGACGTCCTCGGGCTTGCAGGTGCATTTTTGCGAGGGGTGCCCAAAATAACCGCATCGGCAGGGATTCATCGCGCCCACCAGCATAAAGGAGCAGGGAAAGGTCACACGTCCGTTGGCACGGGTAATGGTGACGCGCCGATCTTCCAAGGGCTGACGGAGCGCATCGGTGACCTGCTTCGGAAATTCGGGAAGCTCGTCAAGAAACAGTACCCCGTTATCCGCTAATGAAACCTCGCCGGGGAGCGGATTGATACCGCCGCCTACAAGGCTGACAGGGCTCATGGTGTGGTGAGGGGAGCGGAAAGGACGAACCGAGAGGAGCGAAACACCTTCGGGCAGTACCCCCGCAACCGAATGGATCTTGGTGGTTTCGATCGCCTCTGCAAAGGTAAGTGGTGGCAGGATCGAGGGCAAACGCTTTGCCAACATGGATTTTCCGGTTCCGGGAGGACCGATGAGCAGGATGTTGTGTCCACCCGCCGCGGCGATCTCCATCGCGCGCTTTGCCATGGTTTGCCCGCGTACGTCAATAAAATCCGCTTGATAGCGGTTGGCGGCATCCGAAAACGCTTGACGGTTGCAGGAAACGGGTGTGAGGAGCTGTTCGCCGTTAAGATGCATGACAAGAGCGCGCATGTTGGGAACCGCATACACTGTGATCCCCTCTACCGCAGCCGCCTCTTCCGCATTGGATACGGGAGCGTAAAACTCCTTGAAGCCATGCTCTAGGGCGGCAACGCACATGCAAAGGATTCCGCGTACACCGCGCAATTCCCCCGAGAGAGACAGCTCGCCCACAATGCATTTACCACTCAGATCCACGCTGCGGTGGATGGTGCCGCCGCTGTGAAAGATCGCGGTCAAAATTGCTGCGTCAAAGGCAGAGCCCTCTTTTTTGCGGTCGGCAGGTGCTAAATTGACCGTGATGCGCGCATAGGGGAAGGGGTAACCGCTGTTGTAGCAGGCGGTGCGGACACGTTCCTTTGCCTCTTTCACGGCAAGGTCGGGAAGCCCTACGAGCTCAAACCCCTCCAGATTATTCTTTTGATTACATTCGACCGTGACGGGAAATCCTTCGATTCCGCAAAGTCCTGCGCTGTAGGTTGCCGAAAGCATAAATGCTCCTCCTCTGCATGGATATACCCTTATTATATAACAAAGATGCGAAAATGTCAATCGGCAGTTTGTTTTTTTCATATGAGGGTTTGAAAAGGGGATATACAAAAAATATTTACAAAGAAAGATGCAAAAGCTATTGACTTTTTGCGGGAATTGCTGTATAATTTAACATGTATGAAAGTTTATTTTGGAGGTTTGCTATGAAAAAGCTTTTGGCACTTCTTTTGACGTTGCTGACCGTCTTTGCGCTGACCGCATGTGGCGGCGAGGGAGATCCTTCCGCTGACGGAGAAAACGACAAATACAAAAAGGACGATACCGTGATTACGGAGATCACATATAAAAACGGCGATACCTTCCATTTTACTAACGTGGATAGCGAAAGCGTGATCATCACCAAGTTCGAAAGCTCCAATGATGAGGCGCACGAGGTTGTTATCCCCACACATCTGGATGAGAAAGTTGTGGTCGCCATCGGTGAGGAAGCGTTTGCCGGATGTTCTAACATCAGCAAGATTACCTTCCCGACCCCTGCAGACTTTGTTTTGGCTGAACCTGAGTTCGTGTTTGCTACTTATTCGCTGACCATTGCGCCCTTCGCGTTCCGTAACTGCGACGCGCTGACGACAATTTCGATCCCCAATTATGTCTCCAAGATCGGTGATTCCGCATTCTACGGTTGCATTTCCCTTAAGGAGGTAACCTTTGCGGCGGATTCCAAGATCAACGCACTGGCACATTCTATGTTTATGGAGTGCGTGGCATTGACGGCGATCGAGATCCCCGCTTCGATCCAAACGGTTAACCAAGCCGCTTTCTTTGGTTGCACGGCACTTAAGACGGTCGAATTTTCGGAAGGCACAACCATGATCGTGAAGCAGGCGTTCCAAAATTGCAAGGCGCTGGAGAGCGTAAAGCTTCCTTCTACGCTGGCAACGATTGGCACGCAGGTGTTTGCGGGCAACGATAGTTTGGTTTCCATTACCTACGAGGGAACTTCTGAAGAAGTTCTGGCGTACATCGATAGCTTGAATCTTCCCGAGGCATAATTAAAATATCAAAACCGCGTTGATCCTATGGTGAAAACATAAGGATCGACGCGGTTTTTTTGTGCAAATAGGCGTACAATAAGGAAGGGATTGATGTGAAATGAATCCTACCGTTTGAAAGATCCACGCATCGACCATGGCTTTGTAGGGATGCGATTCTTATCAGTCGAGGAGCACTCCCAAGCCTCTCCCAAAGGGGAAAGGCAAGAGTTGTTTTACCATTGGGAAACTAACCTTCGTGAGCGCGTGGCGGTGGGATTGCGTCGGCAATCCTGCCCCCAACGCGCTTGCGGGAGCTATTGTTCTGTATGCACTTGAAAGTAACAGCGTACGGGAGTCTGTACTGCATGAACGCTTTCACCAAGCGCAGAGCATGAAAAAAGGAACCGCTGTGTAAGCAATTCCTTTGGTGGGTCAGCTAAAAAAGGCGGTGAAAGTTTTTGGGGAGGTTTGGAGGACCTTTTTTCAAAAAGGTCCTCCAAGAAAAAAACTTTTTTCAACAAGTTTCCCCCACAAATATATCACAATCACATGTAATCTTTAAATCACGCGAACACGGTTTACACCGTCAACCGAAGCAATGCGAGCAGCTGCTGCGTCGGAGGGGATGGAGGAGACGTCGATCATGGTGTAGGCGTTCTCTCCTTTGGACTTGTTGGTCATATTTTCAATGTTAAGTCCTTCTTCCGCAAGAGCTGCAGTGATTTTGGTCAGAATCGCGGGCACGTTTGCGTGGAGTACGCAGATACGGGATGCGGAGGAGCGAGGCATTTCAACGTTGGGATAGTTGACACTGTTTTTGATGTTACCGTTGACGAGGTAATCGTCCAGCTCACGAGCCGCCATAACCGCACAGTTGTCCTCGGACTCTTCGGTAGAAGCGCCAAGGTGCGGGATCGCAACAACACCGGGAACGTTCAGAACCTCTTCGGTGGGGAAGTCGGTGACGTATGCGGAAACCTTGCCGTCAGCGAGAGCCGTTTTGAGGTCTGCGGCGTTGACCAGATCCGCACGGGAGAGGTTGATGATCTTCACGCCGGGCTTCATCTTTGCAAGGCTCACGGTGCAGATCATGTTCTTGGTATCCTTGGTTGCGGGAACGTGCAGGGTGACATAGTCTGCTTTTTCGTAGATCTCGTCATAGGTTGCCGCGCGGACAACGCGGTGATTCAGATTCCAAGCGCCTTCAACAGAGAGGAAGGGGTCGCAGCCAATGACGTTCATACCAAGATGCAGAGCCATGTTCGCGATCAAGCCGCCGATAGCGCCCAGACCGATGACACCAAGGGTCTTGCCCATCAGCTCGGTGCCCGCAAACTTGGATTTGCCCTTTTCAACCTGCTTGGCAACGTCCTCGGTCAGCGTTTTTGCCCACTCGATGCCGCCAACCACGTTACGTGCCGCCAACAGGAGCGCGCAGACAGCCAGTTCCTTAACGCCGTTTGCGTTGGCGCCGGGGGTGTTAAATACCACAATGCCGTTTTCGGAGCAACGGTCGATCGGAATGTTGTTGACACCGGCACCCGCACGTGCGATGGCTTTCAGCTCACTGCCGAATTCCATCTCGTGCATGACGGCGGAACGAACCATGATACCGTCGGGATTTTCAACGGTTTCTCCTACGTTATAGCCGTTTCCAAGCTCTTTGAGCCCGACGGCGGCGATCTTATTTAACAGCTGAATATTCATAAAGCGATTCCTCGTTTCTCTTATTTGGGGTTCTTTGCGGCGAAGTCCTTCATAAAGGCGATGAGGGCTTCGACACCTGCCTTGGGCATTGCGTTGTAGATGGAAGCACGCATGCCGCCAACCGAGCGGTGACCCTTGAGGTTCTTCAGTCCTGCCTTTGCCGCTTCGGAAGCGAATTTCTTGTCTAGATCTGCATCGCCCGTAACGAAGGTGACGTTCATCATCGAACGGCTGTCCTTTTTCACGGGAGCGAGATAGTAATCCTGCGAATCCAGATAGTCGTACAGCAGGGCTGCCTTGGTCGCGTTCATTTCCTGCATCTTTTCCAGTCCGCCAAGCTCGAGGATCCACTCGTAAACCAGCTTTGCGATATAGATGGGGTAGCAGGGAGGAGTGTTGTACATCGAGCCGTTTTCTGCCATGGTCTTCCACTCCAGCATCGTGGGCATGGTCTCCTCGGCGTAATCCAAGAGATCCTCGCGGACGATGACAAGCGTCATGCCGGCAGGTGCCATGTTCTTCTGCGCGCCTGCGTAAATCACGCCGAATTTGCTGACGTCAACAGGCTCGGAGATGATGCAAGAGGACATATCCGCAACCAACGGAATATCACCCGTGTCGGGGATATAGGAATACTTAGTTCCGTAGATGGTGTTGTTGAAGCAGATGTGCAGATATGCGGCGTCGGGACGGATCATATCGCGCGTAATTTGCGGGACGTGATCGAAATTATCCTCTTTTGTGGTGGCAATGCACTTGACGTCGTAGCCCATCTTCTGCGCTTCCTTGAACGCCTTGCCCGAGAACTGACCGGAAACCGCATAGTCGGCTTTGCCGGTGCGCTTGATCAGATTCATCGGAACTGCGGAGAACTGCGTGGACGCGCCGCCCTGCAAAAAGAGAACCTTATAGTTATCGGGAATGTTCATCAGCTTGCGAAGCATGGCCTCTGCGTCTTGAATGATTGCTTCGTAGTCCGGAGATCGGTGAGACATCTCCATGACGGACATTCCGGATTCGCCGTAGCAGACCAATTCGGATGCTGCTTTTTCAAGCACGGGAAGCGGAAGCATGGAAGGGCCTGCCGAAAAGTTAAATACTCTGTTCATGATGTTGAAATCCTCCGGATCTTGTAGTTTCGTTTTTTGGTTTAGCGTTTTACCACACTAAAGTAAAAACTTATTCAATATTATATGCTTTTTTCTCCATCTTGTCAAGGGCTTTTGCAAATTTTTTCGTTCATTTTTTGGCGAGGCGCGAGAAAAGTTGATTTTATGTGAAAAATATGGTATAATAAGATCGATCTTGGAAAAACGGGAGGGAAACAGACTTGAAAAACAAGGAAATTCGAAATCGGATACGAAATATCGGGCTTGTCATTCTCGGCACATTGATCCTCGCGTTCGGAACGGCAATTTTTATTCTTCCGTTCGATCTGGTCGCCGGGGGAATGTCGGGACTTGCCATCGTGATCGACGCGCTGATCCCGATTGAGGCGATCACGGTGGACTTGATCATCACGGTTTTAACGTGGGGATTGTTTTTGATTGGGCTGATCTTCCTTGGCAAGGATTTTGCGATGAAAACGCTGATTTCAGCAATCGTATATCCCGTCGCCATCTCTCTCTTTTTGCGCCTTGTGGACCCCGAGGTGCTGGGTGGGATATTTTGTCTTGAGGCGGCGGGCTACAGTGAGCTTTCTTTGATCATTTCGGCAACGGTGGGTGGTGCCTTGATCGGAGTCGGATGCGCGGTGACCTTTCTCAGCGGAGGCTCGACGGGTGGCACGGACATCATCGCCTTTTTGATCTGTAAGCTGTTCAGACGGTTGAAAAGCTCGACTGCGATCTTTTTGATTGACGCATCGATCATAGCTCTTGGGGTGTTTCTGACGCAGGATCTGATCCTTTCTTTGCTGGGCGTTGTGTCGGCAATGATCAGCGCGATCGTGATCGACAAGATCTTTTTGGGGGGAACTGCGGCTTTCGTGGCGCAGATCGTAACCGAGGAGGGGGAAGCAATCAACCGTGCCGTAATCGAGCAGATGGAGCGAAGCACGACCATATTGGCAGCGACAGGTGGCTACAGCGGAAGATCCAAGCAAATGCTGACGGTGTCCTTCAGTATGCGGCAATACACACAGCTGATGGGGATCGTCCTCAAAGCTGACCCCACTGCGTTCGTAACGGTGTATAAAGCACACGAGATCAGCGGCGAAGGGTGGACGAGGTAGGGTCTCGTTTTTGTGGGAAATGTTTGAAAAAGGATGTTTTTTCTTGGAGAACCTTTTTGAAAAAAGGTTCTCCAAACCTCTCCAAAAACTTTCACCGCCTTTTTATATGCGCCCTCCTTTGGAATTGTTTTCACAGCAGTTCCTTTTTCCGTGCTCTGCGTTCTGACACCACACTGTGGTGTCATTCATTGCGCTCGCGCCGCTTCGCTATCCTATCCGCTCACGAAAATTAGTTTACACAGGCAAAGATCATTTGTACGTATACACAAATTCAGTGTGAAGATTCCTTAGTGATCATTTTGGGTCGTGGGCCCCAAAATGATAGCGGGAGCTATTCTACTGTCTGCGCTTTGAAGTTTGAGCGTTAGAGACGCTGTACTGCACGAACATTTTCACTAAAACGCAGAGCACAATAAAAGGGAGCATTTTGAAGGTGTCTTCTTTTGAGGGTTATCCCCAAAAAGTGGTGAAAGTTCTTGAAAGGGGTGTGGGGGAAACTTCTTTCAAGAAGTTTCCCCCACAAAAAAACAGAACAAAAAAACAGAACAAAAAAACAGAACAAAAAAACAAGCGTTGCATCAAACGATGCAACGCTTGTTCTGATTTTGCTTGTAACCGTTCGGCAGATTAGCCAAGCTTTGCCTGGTTGATCTTGATGCCGGGGCCCATGGTGGACGCGATTACACAGCTCTTGATATACTGACCCTTTGCAGCTGCGGGCTTTGCCTTGATGATGGCACCCAACAGTGCGTCGAAGTTCTCCTTGAGCTTATCAGCGCCGAAGGAAGCCTTGCCGATGGGGCAGTGGATGATGTTGGTCTTGTCAAGACGGTACTCGATACGACCTGCCTTAGCCTCGGTAACAGCTTTTGCAACGTCGGGAGTAACGGTACCTGCCTTAGGAGAAGGCATCAAGCCCTTAGGACCCAGCACCTTACCCAGACGACCGATCACAGCCATCATGTCGGGAGAAGCGATAACCACGTCGAACTCGAACCAGTTCTCCTTGGTGATCTTCTCAACGTACTCAGCACCGCCTGCGTACTCAGCGCCTGCGTCCAGAGCCTTCTGAACGTTGTCGCCCTTAGCGAATACGAGAACTCTTACCTTCTTACCGGTACCGTTGGGGAGGACGAGTGCGCCGCGGACCTGCTGGTCAGCCTGACGGGAGTCAACACCCAGACGAACGTGTACCTCGATAGTCTCATCAAACTTTGCCTTGGAAGTCTGGCAAACCAGACCCATAGCCTCGCTTACGTCGTAAGCCTTGGTCTTTTCGATCAGCTTCGTGCTGTCAACATACTTTTTACCCATTTTTGCCATTGTTCGTTACCCCCTTAGTCCTCGACGGTAACGCCCATGGAGCGTGCAGTACCGGCGATCATGCTCATTGCTGTTTCGATGTTTGCCGCATTCAGGTCGGGCATCTTGGTTTCAGCAATCTTCTTAACCTGTTCCTTGGTCAGCTTTGCAACCTTGGTCTTGTTGGGGGCTGCAGAGCCGGACTCGATGCCTGCTGCCTTCTTGATCAGAACGGGAGCGGGAGGAGTCTTGGTGATAAAGGTGAAGGAACGGTCTGCATAAACGGTGCTGACAACGGGGATGATCATACCGATGTCATTCTTGGTTCTTTCGTTGAATTCCTTGGTGAACACAGGAATTGCCACACCGTACTGACCGAGAGCGGGACCTACGGGAGGCTGGGGGGTAGCTTTTCCAGCAGGGAGCTGGAGCTTGATATAACCTAAAATTTTCTTTGCCATGATTTAAAATCCTCCAAATGTGGTTTTTTACGGAAGAATGTGATAAATTAAAATTTTCTTCCTCCCACGTGCAACGCATTTTCGTTGCCGGATGTGCATTATGCGTTTGCCGCCTTGACCTCGTTGGCTTCCAGCTCAACGGGCATGTCGCGGTTACCGCGCTTGATCAGCACGGTGACGTTCTTAAGATCGTCGGAGATTGCCTGAACGGTACCGCTGTACCCCTCAAACAGACCGCTGATCACTTCCACGCTGTCACCCACTGCAAAGGAGAGCTTGACCTGCTGTACCTGCTCGATGTCAAGCGCAGCGTCCTCCTCGTCCGTCAAAGGGGTGGGGCGTGATCCGGGACCTACGAATCCTGTAACGCCCGTGATGTTACGCACGGCGTGCCAGCTTTCTTCTGTCATGATCATTTTGATATACACGTAACAAGAGAAGATCTTGTTTTCCACTTCCTTCTCGACATCACCGTTTTTTTCGATGACGATCTCGGTGGGAATGGAGATATCAAAAATCAAATGACCGAGTCCGCGGTTTTCGATGATTTTTTCCAAACTTGCTTTTACTTTGTTTTCGTATCCGGAATAAGTATGTGCCACGTACCATCTCGGACCTACGTTCATTTCGTTGATATCACTCATTGGCGATTAACCCTTAAACGCACGCAGAATCAACCACTTGATTGCTTCGCCCAGGGCGAGGTCCATCAGGCAGATTACAACTGCGCAGACAATGAGGACAATGAGAACGATCAGCGTGCTCTTTCTGGTTTGTTCCCAAGAGAGCCAAGAAACTTTCTTAAACTCGCTCTTGTAAACGCGCAAGCCCTTTGCGATCTTTTCGCGGAACTTGATTCCCAGAACCACGGCAACCACGAGCAGAACCGCACCAACAATGATCCATACGATGGTTGCGGTATCAAGGCCTGCAGCCTCCTCATGATTATGACCGTCATCAGCAAACACGGGAACAGCAAAGAGGGAAATCATCAGAAGGGTTGCCAGAAGAGCGGCGCCCCATTTGTTCAACAGTTTTCCTGCTTTCATTATTTAGATTCCTTTCTTCGTGATTGCACTTGGATTACTTGGTTTCCTTATGCGTCGTGTGCTTGCGGCAGAACTTACAATACTTCATGAGTTCCAGTCTGTCCGGGTCATTTTTCTTGTTTTTCTTGGTGTCATAATTTCTCTGCTTGCACTCGGTGCATGCGAGAGTAATTTTGACTCGTGCATCATTAGCCATTTAGCGGCACCTCCCATATTAAAATTATTTGTACCTCCCTCTGAAAGGAGTCGGACAAGCCCGAAATGTTCGGGTGGCACGATGACCGACGTTTGTGCGCTCAAAATCTGCGCACAACAAAAAAGCCCTTTGACAGAGGTACGGACATTATACCACAATCATCCGTGCTTGTCAAGAGCTTTTTTACATTTTTTTTAGCTTTTTCGCGATTCTTATTATAATGGAAGAATTTCGACCAGTACCAGAGCGTTACAGGTAAAGGAAAGCGGAATTTCCAAGGTCTCCTTGGCGTCGGTCTCATACTCAGCAATGGGCTTGAGTGTTCCTATCTCGCGCAGGGTGCGGATCTGCTCCTCGTCAAAGTGATCTCCCCAGCCCATACGTACGGAGTGCTTGTAAGGGTTGGTGTGTTCCTCATCGATGCACCAAACGCGTACTTGACGGTGTCCTTCGATGCCCTCTACCGTCAACGTATCCTGAACCGATGGGAGCATGGTGTCGAAATGTTGAGAAGCGTAGGCGAGCATGATGGCGAGAGAGCCATCCGATTCCTTGGTGCCAAGCACCGCAAGCCCGTCGATAGAGTTTTCCGCCTTGATGCGCGTGTTTTTGAGATGACGTGCCAGCACGTAGGCGTTGTAGATCGGCTTTTTGATGTGATTGATACCCATAAAATTGCGGCATCCCGAAAAATCGCAGGGCAGATCGTGCTGACCCGAGAGGCAGATCATCTGCTTGGAAACATTGAGCTTGCGCGTGAGCATTTCCTCGATGGTTTTTCCGTAGAATGCGGCGTATTCGCTACCCTCTCGGAAGAGAAGCTGCGGACATTCCTCGCGATCGTAAAAGCCGCTGTATGCCGCGCCCCATTCGTCAATAACGATTTCCATGTCGGGGAAGTGCTTTTTTAATACCTCGGCATAACCGCTTGCTCTGTTGATCGTGTGGCAGATGTCAAAGAGACGCTCACCGCTGTTGAGCAGATCGGGGCCTGTGCCGTAGGTGTGTGCCGAAAGGAAGTCGAGCTTGAGTCCTTCCTTTTTGACCGCCGTGAGGAAACCGTCGAGGAACCACAGCTCGCTTGCCAAAGCCGGACCGCCGGCATAAAGAGTCGGGCTGACACGCGTGATCGCGTTGGAAAAACCGCGGTAAAGGCGGAGATATTCTTCAAGGCGCTCATCGGGGTCTGTTACTTTGGTTACAAAGTAATTGGGGTGATCCGGCTCGTTGTAGCATTGCAGATACCAATCCTTGACCGTTTCCAGACCGTAGCGATCGACGATGTGCCGTGTGTATTGATAACAGATCTCTTCCCAGAGTGCATCGTCGGTCAGCCGCGCGTTGCAGATCAGCTTTCCCTTGTAACGGGTGCTTTTTTTGTTGGCGTGACCGAGAAAATTCGGGTCCTCTGTGATGCAGGGGGGCATGTAATTATAGGAGAGGAAGATTTTAAAACCCTTGGAAAGCATGTAGTCCATACGGACGTCGTTTTCGGTGAAATCGTATTGCAGGTTGCCGTTTGCGTCCATGCTGACGATATCTTCGAGCATGGCGTACATACGTACCGTTTCGGCAACACGGTCAGCGGCGATCTCGTCCAGAATTGCGCGACCCCAATCGTCCTCGATGGCGTCGGTTGGGTGGAAGTGGACGTTGTTCCAAAAATTGCGTATGGTTCCCATTTCATGGCGGGCGTCTACTCGGATCATGAACTGTCTCCCTTCGGATTTCAAAAAAAATGACGGCAATGATGCCTTTGCCTTCATTATATCATGAAAACGGCGCGCGGTCAATCCGTGGCGGTGACGTTTTTGTTGAACGATTCGATCATTTTTTTGCCGATTTGCGCAAATACGGGCTTTTGAAAAGGCGGAGCGAAAAAAAGAAAATAAAAAAATTGTATTTTTTCAAAAAAAGGCTTGACAAAACGGTTTTTGCGTGATATAATACCATCGTTGCGAAAGCGAGACGTTCGCCGACGAACATTTCGCTGGTGTGGCTCAATGGCAGAGCAGCTGATTTGTAATCAGCAGGTTGTTGGTTCGACTCCGATCACCAGCTCCAAATTGGTTCACACACAGTGAACCAACTTTATAAGGGGGATTTCCCGAGCGGCCAAAGGGGGCAGACTGTAAATCTGTTGTCGATGACTTCGGTGGTCCGAATCCACCACCCCCCACCAAGCAAAAAGGCCCCCATGTGGGTGCCTTTTTGCTTGGTGGGGGATGGTGAGAAGAGAAACAGCACGAGAATTGCAAAACGCGCAAATAAGAAAGACGCAAATTGTGTGTGATTTTTTCCAAGGGATGCTGCTTTGGGCAATTCTCCGGACGAGCGCGTAGCGCGAAGTTGTGGTCTTGAATCCACCATTTCCACCAACTTCACTATTGCAACATTCTCGGAAATGTGATATCATGCTCGTGAAAGTGAGGTGTGTGTTGTGTCCGAATCTAAACTCTGCACGCAATCTATGGATTTTGCAGTCCAAACTATAAATCTTGTAAAATCACTTACAGAAAAGCGGTAGTCTATCATATCGTCCATGAGCACCGCCAAGGAGAATCAAACATGAAAAAATTACTTACCGCGATTTCCAAGGTTCTCGTTTTCATCCTGCTGTTGCCTTTTCTGTTGATAACGGGTGTTGTTTTGTTGCTGCGCTTGCCTTTTGATTACGTGGCGTACAAGCGTTCGTATTATTATCGCGATTATGGGCTGAAATACACGTTTTTGGCAGGGATGTCGGCGTATATCAAACTGTATGAGATCATCCGCCGCGCATCTCTTCCAATCCAATATGTCAGAGCGCCTGAGAATGGGAAAGTCTATGCGATGCATGGGTACGGGTATTTTTTATGTCACGAGGTTTTGATCCTGCCCGACCTTGGCGCTGTGTGGTATGAGGACGGAGACTGGTGCATGGAAACGGGCGAAAAATGCTCGAAATTAACGGACGTGATGCGTGAAACGCTTGAAGAAGCACGCGCGGCGATGCAAAATGAGGGCTGTCGGCGTGCCGTGATTTTGCAAAAGCGTCAGGCACTTTCCCATGAGGATGCGGAACGCGCAGAGAATGATGAATTGATTTTGTTATATGATGGAAAGCATCCTGAAAAGGCTTTAAAGACTTACGTCAGTCGCTTGGATGCGGAATGAAAAAATAACCGAAAACAAAGAGCGTTACGCAAAAAACAGCGTAACGCTCTGCGCTTTTTTAGAGAAAACGAGGATCAGATCGTTCCCGAGACGGTCAGGGTCGTAGTGCCGGGAGTGACACTCCATGTGCCCGTTACGGGATCCTGCGTGTAGGTTGCCGCCTCTACCGTGATGCGTCCCGGGGTCGTGGTGAAGAGACCGTCGGTCGCAACGTAGGTGTAGTCGGTGTTTTCGGTTAAGGTAACGCCGTCAAGCGTGACAACGAGATCGGAGAGGATCGGATCGAACAGGTCGGTGACCGTAATGTTGGCGTCCGCCAAGGCAGGGGAGTTGCCGAAGTTTTGGATGACAAAGCGGTAATTGACTCTGCCGCCTTCATTGACCACGGGAGGTTCAATACTCTTTGTGATCGTCAGAGAAGGCTCCGATAACGGCGTGACGGTCTCACTGACACTGATGGGGGTGGGGATTCCCGTGCCCGTGAGCGTTGCGGTGTTGACAATGCTATCGGTGGCTCCCAAGGGGGCGAATTGTGTGACTGTAGTCTCATAAACGAGCACCATGCTGCTGTTTGCGGGGATCGTGATGCCACTGAATACGAGGGGAGGACCTGCCACGGCGGCAGGGGCTTCCTGAAGGATTCCGTTGATATAGAGGCGGACAGAACCGTCGGTATAGCTCAGGGGGTAGAGCGTTTCCGTTCCAGAGGAATAACCGCCGAGGTTATCACTGACCGTAACTCCCGTGGCAGGAGTTGCCGCGGTGTTCACCGCGCTGATCACATAAGTGACGGTGCCGCCTGCGGTGTAGGTGTCGGTAACAGCGGTTTTGGCGGCGGTAAGAGCCTCGGGGATTTCTCCGACCGCAACGTTGGAGTTGACGGTTCGGTTGTTATAGGATAATTGCGCTTGGTTGGTAAATTGCGCCATGATGTCTCCTTTTTTGATTGCTTGATATGGGAGCCGATCGACTCCCTACTGACAGCATATGCCAAAAGAACGCAGGAGGTGTCGGGTTTTACGGTTTTATTGTGATCTACGCGACTTTTTGGAAAAAGTTGGATAAAAAGCCTACCTGCTTTGCATTTGGGATGGAAAAAACGAAAAAAAGAACAAAGTTTTTCAAAAAATGCGAAGAAAATGCAAAAAATTGTGTTGACATTGCAGATTTGATGTGATATAATTAAACAGAATATAAAAACACGCGAAGGACGCCGATACAAAACAGCGTGCGTACCCCGCAAATTTTTTATGGAAAGGTTGATGTGGAATGAAAAATCAACGTATGAAGTTCGAACACAAGAATCAGCCGATCAAGCTGATTGCCATCATGGCAATGCTTGCCATCGTGTCCTGCCTCTGTGCCGTTCTGGTTTCCGCTGCCAACGAGGATGCTCCCATCGTTCTGATCGATGAGCAAACGGGTGTGGTATGGGATGAAGCGGCAGATATATGGGTCAAGACCTATGACGGCAAGGTTGCAATTGACTGTACAGGCGGGCTTGTTAAGGTTAAGGTGAACGGCACGGAATATCCCGCGCTCTCCGCAGCCTTTGACAATAAGGATGCTGTTGGCGTGCAGTCTCTCAAGGTTGTTTGGGATGAAAACGATGCCGACGATGCAAGCAACGATCCTTCTGACGACAAGACCATGGTGTTTGGGGCACGCATCGATCCCGTAAAGCTCTCCTGGAGCGGTAACGGTTCGGCTGCGGTACAGTACAATCCCGAAGAGTCTCTCTACTCTAACGTTCCCGTTTCTGTTGAAGGCGCAACCTTGACGGGCGGATTTATCGGAGAGGACGCTCAGAATTTGGAGATCCTCGGTGCGACCGACATCAGCTTTGAGGCTGTTGAGGTCTCCGACGGTGTGGTTAAGACCTTCACCAAGGTAACGGTAGCGGCGAAAGACGGTACCGACACTGTGGTTGGTAACTACGAGATCCCCGTTCTTCCCGTTGTTGTCAAGGTTGAAAAGATCGCCATCAGCGGCATCACGTGGGAGGGAGCCGATTCTCTGGTTTACGGTGAGGTCGATGAAAACGGCGTTCCTAAGGCATTGCAGATGAGCGCGTATGCTTATTATACGCCTGTTGGCAGCAATGAAAAGCTCGCGGTTCAGCTTAAGGTCATGGTTCGCATTGGCGAAGAGGGTAATTACCAATATTACACGCTTGCCGATGCATATCAAAAGGGAGTCTACGGCAACGTTTATAAGAACAACGCAGAGCAGGTTTATACCTTGGAGGCTCAAACGCCCGACGGCAGCCTGTACGAGCTTGACGTTACCGAGGCGATTTCCAAGACTGTAACGATTCAAAAGGCAGAATATGAGGTGTCTTTCAAGGATGCAACTTATCTTGGTGAGGCGGATTTGAGCGATCCTACCAATATTCAGCCTATGAAGTATCAGCTACTTGTCAGCGGCTCGGGTGTTCCCGAAAGCGTACTGGCAGGTATCACCTATACTTATTATGATGCAAACGGCAACGCGCTGAATGCAAAGGATACCGCAAACGGTATCAGCAAGCCCGGTATCTACACGGTAAAGGCAACGCTCCCCTCTCTTGTTGGCGAGAATGACGTTGAAAATTATGTATTCAAGGTGACCGGTGAACTGACCGCGACTCTGACGATCAAGAGAAACTATCTTGCGCTCGGAACCGCAGATCAGCCTTATCAGATCATTGTTGTTGGCAACAACGGTCTTTCCGATGCGATTCATGCAGAGTTCTCGATCCCCGAGTCGCTGGACCGTAACGTGATCTACGGTTATCATGTACACAAGGAGTATACGCTCCGCATCCTTGGCGGAAACGGCGAGGCATTCAAGCTGTTGATCCCCGTATCCTCCGAGCTGCTCACCAATCCCAACTGTGAGACCTTGAAGGTTGAGGATTTGTATTTGTATGACGGTGTCGGCAACATGGCACCCGCAAACGAGAAGTACACGGTTACTCTTGAGGACGGCTATTTCGTTATTGAAGGCTTTGACGCAGAGACCGCTGTTACCTTTGTTGTAGCTCCTGTTTACACCGCGCCTTTCTGGGTAAGTGCACCCGGTATTGCGCTGATTATTTTCCTGGTTCTCCTGGCTCTCCTGATGCTGTTCCTGATCGGCTTGAAGCTGCGTCAGATCGAAAGAAGCAGCACGAACGTGCTTCTCACCATCGATACCGAGGGTGACGTTCCTACATTTGGTCCTATTGAAATTCCCGATAAGATCGAAGATCCCGAGGCTTGCCTTAAGGAAAGCATCGACGACATGGCAGAGGCTCTGCGTGAGGACGTTGCCGCTGAGGAAACCAAGATGGATATGGATGTGGATGCGAGCGAGGCAGTTGCCGAGTCGCTTGAGCAGATCACCGAGGAGGCAGCTGCTATTGATCTGGCAGCCGCTGCAGCAGCAGATCCCGACGTGATTGCCGCTACCGCTATGGCAGATGCAATGGCTGCTCAAAAGGCAGAGGGGCTTAAGGATACCGTTGATGCCACAGAGGATCACATCGATGTTTCCGACGAGGTCAGCGCCGCAGTTGCCGCTGCAATGGCAGAAAACTTCAACGAATCCGCAGATGCTACCGATGCGATCGCATTGCTGGCAGATGAGGACGAGGAGATTTCGCCCGAGGCGTTCCGCGAGGTGGTCGATGCCATCGTTGCAGACGCAATGACCAATACGATGATTCTTCCCGAAGGTATCTTTGCTGAAGAGATCGTCGAAGAGACTGTTGAAGAAGCGACCGAAGAGGTTGTTGAAGAGACCGCTGAAGAGGCTGTTGAGGAAGCGATCGAAGAGGTTGTTGAAGAGACCGCTGAAGAGGCTGTTGAGGAAGTAACCGAAGAGGTTGTTGAAGAGACCGCTGAAGAAGTGGTTGAAGAAGCTCCCGAGATGTCGGTCTGCGCAATCGTAGCCGATTCCGTCGCAGAGGCATTTGAGGTTGTTACGGTTGACGGTGTTGTTCCCGAAGCTGTTGAGGGTACAACGATGGATTCCATCGCAGATGCTGTTAACAACGCTGCAGAGTCTTACGTTCCCGCAGATTGGAGCGATGAGATGACCGACGAGGTCAAGGTCGCTGTTGTTGAAGAGCTGGCGGCTCGCTTGCTCAAGGACAACGGTCCCGATGGCGGTGAAGAGGTTGTCGAAGAACCCGCAGTTGAAGAAGCTGCCGAGGAAGCTGTTGAGGAAACTGTTGAGGCAGAGGAGACCGTGGTCGAAAATGCCGAGACTGCTGTTGATAGCGACGAGGACGATGACAACGACGAAGGTGACGAAGAGGAAGAGGATACCTCCTTTGCGGGATTCGGTTCCATGCCTTTGGACTTCATCGACGCGGTGGCTGATGCCGAGAAGTACAACGAGATGCTGGAGCAGGAGCGTTTGGGTGAGGTTCAGATCGTAACCCGCTATCGCAGAAGCTTCCAGTCCCGTATGGCACAGTCGCAGGGTAGCGTTCAGGATTATTACAACGTTATCAAGAACCTGCTCCTCTCCTATAAGGGCATCAAGAACCGTATCAGCTGGAACTACGAGTCCTTCAATTTGGGACGCGCACAGGTTGCAAAGTTCAATGCAAAGACCCGTACGCTGTATCTCTACATGGCACTCAATCCTGAGGAGCTGGCAGAGAGCAAGTACGTCTTCAAGGATATGTCGTCCAAGAAGAAGTATGCGGCTGTTCCCGTGCTGATGAAGATCAAGGGTGACCGCAAGTTTAAGCACGCGCTTGAAATGATCACCATGCTTTGCGAAGAAAAGCTCCAGCTTCCCAAGAAGAAGAACTTCGAAGAAGCGGACTACAAGCTGGGCTACATGACCACCGAGCAGTTGGTTGAGGAAGGCATGATCAAGAAGATGGTTGCGGCAATCCCGATGTCCGTGATCAACGGTGAGGCTCCTGTTGAGGAAGCACCCGCTGTTGAAGAGGCTTCTGTTGTTGAGGAGACCCCCGTTGAGGAGGTTGCTCCTGTAGAGGAAGCTCCCGCAGAGGAAGCTGCTCCTGCTGAGGAGATCGCGGCTGATGCCGAGGTCACCGACGAGGAACCTAAGAACGTTTGATTCAAAATCA
>JAZQXI010000056.1:0-7574 GCA_045632805.1 Eubacteriales bacterium
ACTAAACTGACGAAAGCCGTTAGTCTGGTCTGCAATCATGAGGGGCTGTCGCAGTTGCGACAACCCCTCGATGCATGTCTTATAAAATTCTTTTGAGCAGCGCGCGGAGCTTTGAGCCTTTTTTAAAGAGCAATACTCCAAGCGTATACACAAGATCGTTGTGAATAATGCGGTCCTGCACGCGGATCTTCCCCTTGGGGATCACGTGTTCTGCATGTCGATCATATCCGATCGCATGCCCCGTCTCTTGCAGATATTTCACCGTTTCGCGAATGTATCGGTCTCCCTTGTCATACCGAACTCCGATAGGCGTATCCGAGTCAAACAACGGGCGCAAAGCCTGATCGATCTCTTCAAAATTCACGGGCAACAGACGCGCCTTGTAGTACACAGAGCTGTCATGCCACGTGGATTTTTTTAATTCCTTGACGTCGTAGGTCTCCATGATTTCGGGATGCAGCGCCTCAAAGCGGTTTGCCGACGCGTGCGAATAGTGTGCGCGCGACATCAGCGCCATCCAATTTTTCAACCCCGCCAAAAGCACCTCTTTGTTGGGGTGCGCCTGCAATTCGTCCATGATCTGACCGAACACCATGCCGATCGACTTGATCTGCCCACGCAACCGCTCCTCGCTCGTTACGTTGACCGATTGCGCGGAATGGATGCGGTAAAAATAGTACCCCGTATGCACGTTGCACAGTTTTTTTGCCGCACGGTAGGTGTAAAAATTCAAAAGAACGTCCTCACCGTAGCAAATGTTTTCACGTCCGTATTTGCCGCTCATGAGCTGCTCCCGCACCGCTTTGAGCATCGAGGCACGAAAGATCTTGTTCCACGCCACAAAATAGGATTGCTCCCGTCCTCCCTGCTCCATCAAAGCCCGCAGGATCGCATCCCCTTCCAAAGCGATCTCACCCGAGATCACGCTGTCACGGGGGCATGCATAGCGCGTGCGCTCGGTACGGAACGCCCAATCGTTGATGACGATATCCGCGCCCGTTTTTTCGGCGGTCTCCAGCATGGGCTGATGATAATTGACCGAGACCGTGTCATCGCTGTCCACGAACGCAATATAATCTCCCGTTGCCATGTTGATGCCTGCCATGCGCGCCGCCACCATACCGCTGTTTGGTTGCTTGTAAAGACGTGCGCCGAATTCACGCGCCAAATCGAAATAATCCACTTTCGATCCGTCGTCCACCATACAGATCTCAACGTCACGCAAGGTCGATGCGGCAATGCTATCCAGCGCCGCGCGAACGTAGTGCTGTTCGGTATTGTAGATGATCATAACAATCGAAAGCTTCATATCAAAGAGTCTCCTCTACCGTGATCTCCACCGTTTCCTCCGAATCCGAATAGGAAGAAACAGCCACTCGGTGTGTCAAAAGTACCGCAGAGGGATCGGAATCGCCGCCTTCCTTTCCAATCTCCCCGCCTGCCTCTTGTGAGGGAGCGGTCGGTTGCATATCTGCGATGTCCTGCTCGGTTGGCTCGTGGTTTTCGTTTGTATCGGCAGACTTTGTCTCCTCGGCACGTTTCTTTGCCTGTGCCAGCTCTGCCTGCAAGGCGCGCAAAGCAATGGTCGCATCATTGACTCCCGACACTGCCTTTGCCACACGCTCCGAAAGATCCGTATCTCCCGTAAAATGCTCGTAGGAAACGTGTCCCAAAGCACCGTACGCCTCTTCGAGCTTCTTTTCCGCCATCGAAACTCTGACCTGCAGCGTTGCGATATCTGCGGTTTGATTGATCTTGACGGCGGCACGGTTTGCAAAGCTTCTAAAGCTGCTGTAAAGATGATCCCAATCCATAAAATGTCACTCCTTGTGATCGTTTTGTAGCCAAATGATATAACAATAGTATATACTGTTTTTTCGACCTTGTCAACCGCATGAAAGTAAAATTTGCGGGAAAGACTAACCAAAACGGCGAATTTACGCCGATTTTCACGCTTTTTTGAAAGGAAGTGCCGAAAAAATGAATATGGATCGTTCCACCTACAAACGCTACGCCGACGCGCACGCGCCACACTCTCCAACGTGGAAAAATTGTCTTTGGGCATTTTTCATCGGGGGGCTTATCTGCGCCGTTGCCGAGGGATTGCGTACGCTGTTCGAAACTTTTTTACAAACAGATCGGGAGACGGCAGGCACGCTGACCTCCGTCTCCCTGATTCTTGTCGCCGTAATTCTGACCGCGTTTGGCACGTTTGATCGCATTGCCAAGCACGCGGGTGCGGGTACGCTCGTTCCCATCACGGGCTTTGCCAACGCTGTGGTCTCCCCCGCCATCGACAGCCGCTCCGAGGGCTTCTTGCTCGGCGTAGGTGCCAAGATCTTTACCGTCGCGGGACCCGTCCTTCTTTACGGAACGCTTGCGGGCGCGGTTTACGGTCTTTTGTATTTTCTTTCGGGAATCATAATTTAAACGACATTGGCTGCCCTGTACACGGATTGGATTCAAGTCACGTCTCCACCCGGAACAGACGCGTTTCAAATTCTTTCATTTCGATATCGGTGTGGATACCGTCAAAAACCTCGATCGATTCTCCCGTTTCGGTGTCTACCAATCCGCGCACGTGACAAGGCAGATAAATGCGCTTTTCTCCCTCGGTGCAAGCGTGAATAGCAAGATAATTGCCGCCTGCGTAGATGACGTCCCCTTTTTTGGTGTAAACGTGCGCCCCCGATAGCATCGCGATCTCGCGCAAGAGTTCGGGTGGGAGATTGGGTAAAAGGCTTGCGATGCTCGTTCCGTTTTCGTCCTCGCGCGCCAATACCGCAGGGCTGTGATCGTCCTCAAAGGTTGCCAAGGTGTATGCGCCATCGATAGAAGACCTTGTAAATCGCGGCGCGGATACTGCATCTTTGGGGAACACGGTGTTTTCAAATCTGCCTCTGACGGGTGCCGTGTGCGGATCGTACACCGTTTCAAAGCCTGTAAGCGAATCGGGTGTAAACTGACACCACAGCACGGTCTTGCCACGAAGCTTCTGCTTGACCGTTTTGATCATCTCATCCGACGGAGAGAGAAAGCTTGACATGATGTAGAGCTTGTAGCGGTCGCTCGGGAAATCCTCCGTCAAAAGGTCTTTGGCTTCGATCATATCCACGGGCGCACCCATGTGAGAGATCGAATCGATTTGTTGGCGGTTAAGAATATCCGCAAGACTGTTCTGCCGCCGCATATGAAAGACTCCGCTCTCGTCAATGACGTAAGCGATATCCCGGTAGAAGGGCGCCTCTTTCCGTTTTTGCATCGCCTCCACAAAGCTTGCAAACAGCTTCATCACGCGCACGTCGTCAAACGCGCCGCCAAACATATCAAACCACCACACACCAACGCCTTCGGTAAGCACGCGCGCGCAGGCTTTTTTGATGGCGGAAACCGTCAGATCCATTGACGCAAGCGGCGTCCAAACCGGCGTTTTGTAGTAATTGTTGTGCGACACCACGTGCGGAAGCATCTCGCCCAAAGGTCGGGTGAGAGAGGTGCGGATATCGCCCTCGCAGAAAAAGAGCTTGTTCCGCATTGCCGCCGACGAAAGGCTTGCGTTGTTCGACCATGCCCCGCCCGGCTCGGGATGATTCCCCGTTGCGGCGATAAAATCCACGTCGGGGGAAGCCAACACCTTGGAGAGCGCAAAATGCCCCTTGTCGGGATGGATCAGAAAAATGTTGTATCCATAGAACGCACCTGCCAAGAGGTTTCCGTTTGAATGTTCCTTCACAGCGTGGCAAAGGTAGCAAATCGTCTCGGCAAACAGGTTGTTGGTGTATTCCCAAAAATCAATGGTCTGTCTTTCGCGTACGGGATCGCGCAAAACGCCGTTTAACGCGTAGCATCTTGCCAAAAGGCTTGGAAGCTCGGGATCGGAAAAATCGTTGCACGTCTTGCCCCAAGCGGCACTCCACGCTTCAAGAGATCCGTATTTTTGCTTTAACCATTGACCGAACGCCAAGCGATTGGGACGGGACTCGTCCATGCGGAAGATCTGATTGTCATAGTGATGATAGGTCCATTCCTCGGTAGATCCCGCTGCAATGTGATAGCCCACCACGCACTCTCTCCAAGGAGAGGCTTCAATGTGGTCCATCAACGCGTGCAAAGCTTTTACGGCATCCTCTCTCCAACGGGCAGAAGCAAAGGACTCGTGGCAAGCAATGCCCTCGTCGTCGCGGCAAAGCTCCTCAGGGTATTTTTCCTCCCACCATGAGGGGCTGTTGAGATAGACACGCGGAAACACGTACATTTCCTTTCCCGTCGGGCACACCATCTTCAATGTGCGGTCCACCTCGGTAAAATCATAGGTATCCTCCCCCACCCAAAAGTGCGGCGTCATGGGAAAAAGACCTGCGTATTCGTTGATTCCATGATCGGGCGCGTACGCACCGAAGCTTGCGAAACGCACGCCTGCGCGCGCAAAATCCGCAAAGATCCGCGCATCGGGACGGTAGGTCATAAACGCGACAGGCTCAATGACCTCGCCGTTGACCTCGATCTTTACAAATCCGTCCTGCTTGACAATTCTCGCCTTCATAAAAATCCTCCTTTGCGTGGGATGTGCATAACTGTATGATAGCACACCCGGTCCACGCTGTCAATCGCGTTGCTTGATTTTCATAGAAAAGGTTTGTTTTTCCAAAAAATCGGTTCACGCCCGTTTTCCGTCGGCTTCAATCGCGCGGCGGATATTCCATTCGTTGGCTTGGAGTAGCGACACCGCATGCGCCTCGTCGCATGAAAGGATCTCACAAACAATGGATATGACCCGCTTCTCCAATTTTTGATTGGACGGAGAAAGGTTGATCATCAGATTTTGATAGACCTTCCCCGTTTTTGCCATCGCGCAGGTGCTGATCGCGTTGAGAACGATCTTTTGCGCCGTTCCCGCTTTGAGGCGTGTTGATCCTGTCAAAACCTCCGCACCCGTGTCGGTCAAAATCGGAATGTCCGAGGCACGCAAAACGGCAACATCGGGGTTACAGCAAACACCGACCGTAACGCATCCCAACTCTTTCGCCTGTTCCAAAGCACCCACAACGTACGCGGCATTCCCCGCGGCAGAAATTCCAACGACTACGTCTCCCGCCGAAGCACTGTTTTCAAGCAGATCGCGACGCCCGTTTTCGTAAAGATCTTCCGCATTCTCGGCGGCAGAAAACATCCGCTCCTTGCCTCCCGCGATGATACCCGTAACCGTTCCTGCGGGAACGCCAAAGGTCGGGGGACACTCCGCGGCATCCAAGACCCCAAGCCGCCCCGAGGTCCCCGCGCCTACGTAAAAGAGGCGATGCCCGTTTGCAAACGCATCCGAAGCCGCATCCACCGCTTGCGCGATCGCTTCCACGGCATCCTCCGCAGCTCTCACCGCCTCGTAGTTGGCGCAAATTACCAGCCGCGCCATCTCCTCGGTAGACATCCGATCCATTTGCATACTGGCGGGATTTCGCATTTCTGTTTTCAATCGACCCATCTCTTTATTCTCCATAACTCGTTTTAAAATTATGTTCAAAATCCTCCGCGATCACGACCCCCGCATTTTTCAAGCTCTGACGGCATGCGCCAAACACGGGGGGCAGCGTGCAAACCGTGATCTCGGTATCGGTATAGTGCCCGATGGCGGGCAAAAACACGTCCGCGTAATGCTCGAACAGACCGCCCCCCGCAACCGCACACCGCCTCGCTCCGTAAAGCGTCGCACCACTCTCCAATAGCTCCGCGATCCGCTTGGCACTCCGCTCGACGATCTCTTTCGCAACATCGTCGCCCGATCGCAACGCCTCAAACACGCACTGCGCGAGCGACGCGATATAAGGCTTTCCGCCGCTGTGAAGCTGATTGACCGCGTCAAACACGCGCTCACACCCAAGCTCCCGTCGGAGCAACTTTGAAAGGTAGGATGTGGGGAGACCGAGATCCTCCTGCCGAAGCGCTTCTCTCACGGCATCGCGCCCAATGTCGTACGCGCTACCCGCGCTGTCAAAGAGGTATCCCCAGCCGCCAAGGCGCATGAACGCATCTCCTTTTTTGACGAACACCACCGATCCCGTACCGCTAATAACCGCCATTTCCGCGCTGTCGTCCATGGCAAAGAGGTTGGCGGAATCGGTTTTGACCTCGATCCCAAGCGTTGGGTACTGTTTGCAGAGCTTTTCCCGCATCCGCTTTTGGTGATCCCCCACCGTGACCCCCGCAATCCCACAAAACACACCCGAGAGCTGTGGAAACTTGACCTGCACCTCGCGGATACCATCGCAGATCACGCCAAACGCTTTTTCAAAGCCGACGTCATTGGGATTGCTCCCATCACGCTTGAAATGCATCACCACGCGCCCGTTGGTATCCACCACGGCAAACTCGGTTTTCGTACCTCCGCCGTCCACACCGAGGAACAGAGGCTCACGCTCCGCGCAAAGAAGCTCGTCCACCGTAACGCCAAAATACGCGGCGATGCGGATCAGATTTTCAAGATCGGGCGGAGCGATACCGCGCTCCCAATTGGAAACCGCCTGAAAGCTGACGTACAGCGCCTGTGCAAATTCGCTTTGTGTCAGTTTACGCGCGCGCCGCAGCTCCTTGATTCTGTTTCCCAGCAATCGAATGTCCAGCATCCTATTTTCCCTCCGTTCCTTCATTCTTCCCTTTCATTATATCGCGTAACGGTAGAATTGTCAATCAAAAATCAATTGAACATCAATAGAAATTCAATCATTGATTGAGCTTTGGGCAAAAAAAAGAAGCTTTTTTCAAAGCTTCTTTTTTCAATCACTTTTCGGGATCCATATACTTCCAATAGGAAGCCAGATAATTGATGCCCGACCAAAGCGTAAAGATCAACATCACAGCGGTGGTAAGCGCTGACAGCGGCAGATACTCCACAAGGAAGTGCAACGCCTCTACGTTGTGGTAAAGCACACGCTCACCGATGCAAGCAACCACGCACGCGATCTGCGCGCAGGTCTTGATCTTTCCAAGCATATTCGCCGCCACCACGATACCGCTTGAGCCCGAAACCACCAAACGGATCGACGTTACTGCCAACTCACGGAAGATAACCAGCATCACGGACACCATAAAGAGCGTTTGGAACCATGCGGGCGCATCTCCCATCACCTTGTAAAGGATGACGAGCATCGCACCGATCACCATAAATTTATCTGCCAAAGGATCGAGGAACTTGCCAAAATCGGTGACCAGTCCGTATTTACGCGCGATCTTGCCGTCCAACATATCGGTAAAGGATGCGATGACAAAGAGCAAAAGCCCCGTGACGTTCGCCCAAACCGCGTCGGAGATCATCATGATCACGACAAACACGGGAACCATGCAAAGGCGGAGAACTGACAGCTTATTGGGTAGATTCATTTTCATACCGTTTCCCTCTTTTCGTTCATTTTGCGGTAACGATGTTACCGTAAAGATAATAACCTCACAGCACACAGTTTGTCAACACGTACAAACCTCTTCGCACCGCTTGTTCTTTTGAGCAAGAAGGCGCAAATGAGAAGAGGCTTCGCAAGCTCAGCCGCAATTGCAAGCAATTGCAGCTTGGCAAAAAGAAAAGCGCC
>JAZQXI010000057.1:0-2668 GCA_045632805.1 Eubacteriales bacterium
AGCTGACCGATACTAATAGACCGAGGGCTTGAACTTCCAAGTTCAAGATCTACAGAATTATTGAGTTTCGCTTGACTCACACCAATTCTTTTATTCGATTTTCTATGGGCGTAAGCACAAAAAAGAACCGCAGAGATGATCTGTGGTTTTTTTTTGTACTTTTTGAGCAAGATTGTCCTAAAATCAATCAATTTGATCTGTTGTCATCACGCCAAAAGTGTGTTATAATAACATTGTAATCATTTTTGCACGGAGGCGTTGTTATATGAGTGAAATCAAACGAGAAATGAATCTCAATCCGTGGGAGCAAAGCTTTTGCTGGTTCTGGTATAACGATGACGAGGTTTTTCAATATACGCAAGAGGATTTTGATGCGCGTGTCAAAGAACTTGCCGATTCGGGTATTACGATTATTCTGACCTTCAGCTTGACGCATTTTCGGTTGAGCTATTATCCTTATTGGGAGGATTTGAACGAGTGTCTGCGCAAGATCGTCGTTGCCTGCCATAAATACGGTATCCGCGTGGTGGAGCATCACAGCGCGCACTTGACGCATTGGTTGTTAGGAGAGCGTGGATGGGAGCATTTGGAACGCAACTTCTTCACCTATAGCCGAGGGCATGCAAAATATGACAATTGGAAAAAGATCTTTCCGTTTTTGACTTCTGATTATCAGATCAATGGCGTTGATATCCGCACGTTTGCCCAGATCGACGGCAGAACCGGAACGCCCGTGACCAATCCTTACGGCGCGTATTCGATGTGCTTTAACAATCCCGATTACCGTAGAACCTACTTTGAATATCTCAAGGGTGTGGTGGCTACCGGAATCGATGGCATTATGAACGACGACATTCAGTATTTTGGAGACGAGCAGAGCTGCGCATGCGAGCATTGTCGACGTCTCTTTAAGGAAGAGACGGGGTATGATCTGCCCAATCCCGATGGATGGGACAAGTTCTATCGTAATTTTGACGATCCCGCATACATTGCGTGGAAAAAGTTCAAGTTTCAAAGCACGGGGCGCATGTATCGCGATCTGACTGCGTTTTATGAGAAGCTTGGCGTCAAGCTCCTGCGTCCAAATTACTGCTCGGATATTCTCAAGCATTGCCCGACCTGCTATTCCTTTGACCGTTGCATCGATTTGTGGGATTTTATCTTCCAGGAAAACTGCTTCTCGGCGGTCATGAAGCAATCCTATCTCGACTTTATGACTGAGGCGATCCATCGTTATGCCGCAGGAGAGCGTTACGGGATTCCATCGATGTCGATGTTTTATCCCGACCGTCCCGATTCTACCTATTTTGGATGGGCGTTGGCGCGTTCGTGGGGACAGCTTTACACAGGCACGTGCGAAGGAATGGACGTCACCTCTTTGGAGCGCCCGTATCGCATGTTTGAGAAAAAATACATTCGTTACTACGCCGCGCCGCGAAAGATTGCCGACGTCAGCTTTTATTTCTCGCGCCGAACGCGCGATTTTACCGAGGACGCACGCTATCGCTACATGCAAAAAATGATGGGCGGTATGCAGGCGGCATATGAGGTACAATTGGGACTTGACATGGTGATGGAGGATGACTCGGTTGAGGAGCTTTTGAAGCATGGAACGATCGTGACATCCTATGTGGCGATGCTTGGTGATGAAGAATTGCGCAAGCTTTCGGAATACGTTCGCCGTGGTGGGCGGTTGATCATTCTCGGTGACTTCGCGATTTTCAATGAGGACGGCAGCCATCGGGAGCTGTCTCGCACGGAGGAGCTGCTGGGGGTTCGCTTGGCAGTCAATACGCCTGTGGTCTTTGGTAAGGGCGAGATTCGTCGATTGAATTTTGAACCCGATGAGCCCGAATTCCAGCCGACGGTTTGGGTGGATCGCCGTGTTCCCGATCCCAAGCCCGTTCCCGCTGTGCTTTCGAAGTACGCACTTCGAAAACGCGGAACGGGACGTATGCTGGCCGAGATCGTAGGTACACCCCGGATCGCAATTGACTGTGAAAATGAGTATCTTGCCGTCACCGCTTATGAGGTTGAGGGGGCGCTTGCTGTTCATTTGGTCAATCTTGCTGATACGGTGGCGGAAACAGCGGAACCGGTAGCACATACCGATCTTTTGACGCATTTTACCGCTGATGCCGAAAAGCTGCCCGCCATTCGCGTAACAGTCAATTGTCCGCTTACCGTATCTCCCACGCGCGTCATCGTGCGCACGCCTGAAAGAGAGGACGAGGTCGTTTTGCCAATCGAACGGAAAAATGGGGCGCTTACCGTCGAAATTCCCGCAGGGATCTTCTCGGGGTATGCGTTGGTTGCGTTTGAGGCGTAACGGCAAAACAATTTGAGAAAAAAGAACCGCAGAACGTTTCTGCGGTTCTTTTTTTACGGATTGATCCAGCTATGCAGTCTCCAACGCTCGCCGTTGTGGTCAAAGATGGCGACCGTGCAGTTTTGGCAGATCAGAGATTTGCCGGGAATAGTGGTTTCAAGGAGAATATTCAACATTTCGCGCAGACATCCCGCGTGCGAAAATGCCGCTACGTTTTGATGTTCTTTGAGGTTTAAAGTATCCAAAAAGCGTTGCAGACGTTCCCGAACCATCTCACAGTTCTCGCCGTTGTAGGGAGTAAAGTCCAGATTTTTAATTTGTGCAAATGTTGCCGGCTTT
>JAZQXI010000058.1:0-6134 GCA_045632805.1 Eubacteriales bacterium
CGTAGCTTCAACTGCTTGAAGCGCGCAGGCATCGACACGGTTGAAGATCTGATCAGCCGCACCGAGGAGGATATGATCAAGGTTCGTAACCTCGGTAAAAAATCGCTGGAAGAAGTTATTCAGAAGCTTCACTCCCTTGGGCTTGAGCTCAAGAGAGAGGAAGAGTAAACTGACGCTTCCCGCACTGAATTTCAAATTAATTCGTACAGCAGAAGGAGGGAATAGAAATGCCCGGAACCAGAAAACTTGGCAGAACCACTGCGCACAGAAAAGCTATGCTGCGCGGCATGGTTACCCTGCTGCTTGAGAACGGACAGATCGAGACCACGCTCACCAGAGCAAAGGAAGTTCGTTCCATGGCAGAAAAGATGATTACGCTTGGTAAGAAAAACACCCTTGCAAGCCGTCGTGCGGCTTTGGCATATATTACCAAAGAGGATGTTGTTTCCAAGCTGTTCAATGAGATCGCTCCCACTTACGAGAACCGTAACGGCGGTTACACCCAGATCTTCAAGCTGGGCGCACGTCGCGGCGATGCAGCCGAGATGGCGATCGTAAAGCTGATCAAGGAGGCTGCTCCCGCAGTTGAGGAGAAGCCCGCAGAGGAGAAGAAGGCTGCTCCCAAGAAGAGAGCAAAGAAGGCAGAGGCTGTTGAGGCTCCCGCTGAAGAGACTCCCGCAGAGGCTTAATTCTGAACGATCCGACGATCATCAAATAACAATGATCCCCAACCCGCGAAAAACGGGTTGGGGATTTTTGATTGAAAAAGAAGCGCGTAAGGGAAATGGATCGTTTTCCAAATCACCCTTTATGGTGGGGAACGCCTTTATCAAAGGACGGATTGAATGCGTAGAAATTGCGGGAATCCAGATGATCCTGCGCAATGCGGAGAGCGTCGGCGAAACGCTGATAGTGTACGATCTCACGTTCACGCAGATAGCGTAAGGGATCACGTACGTCGGGATCGTCGCAAAGGCGAATGAGGTTGTCGTAGGTTACGCGTGCTTTTTGTTCTGCAACCAGGTCCTCATGGAGATCCGCGATGACGTCCCCCTTGATGCCAACGTATTTCATGTCAAAAGGAACCCCCGATGCGGCAACGGGATAGACACCTGTGGTATGGTCTACAAAATACGGTGCAAAGGGCGTGTTTGCGATCTCATCCTCCGAAATGTTGCGTGTGAGCTGATAGAGGATCGCGGCTACCATTTCGAGATGTGCCAGCTCTTCTGTTCCTACATCCGTCAAAATTCCCGTGACCTCGCCGTACGGCATGGAATAGCGCTGATTGAGATAACGCATGGATGCTGCCATTTCGCCGTCGGGACCACCCAACTGCGAAATGATCATGCTTGCAAGCTTGGGATTCGGATTTTTAATCTTAACAGGGTATTGAAGCTTTTTGTCATAAGTCCACATAATGTTTGATTCTCCCTTCAATTGGCATCGGATTCCCAGGGCCAGGGACCTTGTGTCCAATCCCAGGTGTTGCGGCTACGGTTCCCATAAATCGTCAAAGGCCCGCAGTTTTGCTCGTAGGCAGCGGCGATCTTTTCGCGTTGCGCGATCAATGTGTGATAATATTCAAGTGCCTCGGGATGATTCGGGTAGGCATCCAGATAGAGCGCGGTTTCCTGGATGGCAAAATCCAGCGCGCGCAGCGTTTCCATTGCCTGTTTGCAGGAACGGTTTTGTTGATTGTTGGAATTCATATCACTTAGCCCACCTTACATAGGACGGCGAGCTTTGACCTCCTTTTCTCCTTTTTGAGGGACAGCTTCCAGCGGCAGAATCAGCTCGGCAAAAATCGAGCCCTGTGAGAGGCCGGAGGCGGGATCCAGCAGGTTTCGCCAGCATTGCTTCGGCGCGTAGACCATGGCAATGGAGGGGGCTTGGATACAGGTGGGACAAGCGGTGCTTTCTGCGCCCTGTGAGCCGTTTTGGCGGGGAGTGCCATCACAAGCAATGCGCGTTCGTTCATCGCGTACAGGAACACGTGCGGGCGCTTGCTGGGGGGTAAGATTCATAACGGGGAGCCCGTCTCCCGTTAACTGACCGCCCAGCATACGGCGCAGAAATTCATCATCGGCGCGTCGTGCGGCAGAGCGGCGATTGGTTTCAGAATACATGATTGCTCCTTCTTTGGGTGGATTGTCGGGCGAGGATTGCCGTCCGACTATTTTTAGTATATGTTTTTCTGTCGAAAACGGTCATTTTTTGCCAAGAATTAATAATAAGAACTATTCTTATTATAAAAACAAGCTTTTTTCAAGGAGAATTCACAAAGAGGATTGAAATTTAACAAAAAAACGTGTATACTATATGTGTATGCGATGATATTTTATTTTTATAGAAAGAGAGGAATATGATTATGCCGGGACCGGGAGGAGGCTCCAGTGGGGGCGGATTTGGCGGCGGATCGCGCGGCGGTGGATTTGGCGGCGGTGGCGGCTTTGGTGGAGGACACCACGGCGGCTTTCGTGGTCCCAGAGGCCCGCGTTTTTACGGTGGGTTTGGATTTGGTCCGCGATTTGGATATGGCTTTGGACCGAGATACTATGGGGGCGGCGGATGCCTTGGAGGCCTGCTGGGAATGCTCATGGCGCCAATCATTTTGCTGGTGATTGTTGCGGTGATTTTGACCACTACCATCGGAGGTGCGTTCCGCGAAGTTGCCAACGGCGGTTCGATCGGATATGATGAGCAGGTTTTCCAAAAATATGCAGATGCGGAATATGCCAAGGCGTTTGGGACTTCCAGCGCCTATGAGGACAATATTCTGGTCGTCCTTTTGACGAACGAGGAATGTGACGGTTACTATTGCATCGCTTGGGTCGGTGATAACATTCAAAGTGAAATCGGTCTGATGTTCGGTGACGAGTCCACGGCGTTCGGACAGGCGATCACGTCGTCGATCAATTCGGAATATTATGCGTACTCGTTGGATTCCAACCTTGCAACGGCAGTGGATATGCTTGAAAAACGAATCAACGCCCTTCGCTTGGATTCCTCTTTCAAGAAGCAGCACAGCCATGCGGATTCTCCCGAGTCACACGTGGTGAACTATACCGATCTGTCAATTACCGAATCGACGGTGAATGATGCACTGCAATCCTTTACGGAATCGACCGACATTCCCATGGTGATCGTAGTAGAGACGATGGAGGCTGTGTTTGGAAAGACGCTTCCGCTCTCCAGTATCGTCATTGTGGTAGCCGCGATCGCGCTTGCCGTGGTTGCTGTCTGGTTGATCGTTCGCGCTGTCCGCAATCGCAAGAACGGCGGAAACGGGCAGAACGGCAACGGTGGATATCAGAATAACGGTTACCAAAACAACGGATATCAAAACGGCGGCTATGACGGCGGTCGATGGTGATTTTGTAAACACGTATGAAAAAAACGCCCCTATGCGGAATTCGCATAGGGGCGTTTTGTGATGGTATCAATCCATCGGATAAGCAACGACGTTGGTTGCAAAGAAGAGCTTACCGATGATATATTTGTTGCAGGCGGATTCAAAGCTGATGAGAAGCTCGCCGTCCGCATTAAGTGCCAGACCTTCGCTGAAGGCGGGCATCGAGATATCTTTTTCTTCGGTTGCGGAATCAAGGAAGTAGAGAGGCACGTTTTTCCCCGAGGTGTTGATGGTGGCACCGGTGTCGGTCCAACCGTTATAGACGGTTAATTTGGATGCGTTCAATCCCCAAGAACGGGAAAGCGCGATCTTGCCGTCGGGGGTGATCGCAAAGCCCTGTACCTGGTCGGTGATCGATACAGAGAAAGCAGGAAGCGTATCAGCGAGTGTGCCGTCGGTGTTTAAGGGATATGCCGAGAGCAATGCTTTGTTTTCATCTCCCGCGGGAGTCGTGAAATGATGCTCCTTGGCGGTTTCATAGTTGATCGCGCGGTAGAATTCGCCTACGTAAATATACTTGCCGTCGGAGAAGCAGAAGGAAGCCGAGGTGTCAACCGTGATCGCGCCGATCGCCTTTACGGTATCTCCGTCCTTTGCGTTTTTAAGATCCGACAAGCGGAAGATGTTGAGCTTTCCAACCTTGCCGTCGCCCTCTTCGGCGTTGTCGGCAACGTAGACGTATTCACCCGCTACGGCAATACCGCCGCCGTGACCCTTTGCGGGAGCTGTTTCGCCGTCATAAATGGGATAGAGGCATTTGCTCTGATCGTCGGTTACCAAATGAAGCTCTACGGCACTGCCGTTTGCGTTGTAACCGCTGTGGAAGTAGGTGTCGCTTGCCGCATCATATCCAAGTCCCTGCGGTACAAATCCGCCGTGAATGTTGGGAAGTGGTGAGACCGCATCGCTGTAAGCGTAATAATCGGGATACATGAAGTATTTGGCAATGTGAAGTCCCGACCACGCAAGCAGTACCAAAGCGAGGATCGCGAGCAGGAGAATGCCGAGAATTTTAAAAAAGACCTTGAAGAATTTCATATGCGTATTCCATCCTTTCTTATAATGGGTAATGTCATTATAACACGGCATGCGAACTTTGTCAAGCATCCCGAACATCACTGATGCTTGACATTTTGCGTGTTGTATGATATAATGAGTCAAATGATCGAGAGGGAAAAGGCATGTTGCCGATTGTAAGAAGTATGATGAAACGTTTTTTATGTGTTCTTTTAAGCACTCTTGCATTCATCCTTTGCGCGTGCGGGCAGCCCGTGGATACGGAAACGACAACGGCGAGTGCGCCAAACGAATCCAACAAGCCGAGTAACGGCGAATGTGAGCACGTTCTGTCCGATCCGACCTGTACTATGCCCGCGCGCTGTACGATCTGTTATAGACCCTTCGGCTCGTCCTTGGGACATGATTGGAAAGACGGTGCATGCGCAATGTGCGGAATGGAGGATTCTATGGCGAAAAAGGCAGAAGGCATTTTGCGTGTTGCCTGCATTGGTGATAGCATCACGCGCGGCGGTTATTGGAACAACAATTTCGGTGGAAAATTGGATTCCGCCGCTTATGAGGTGATGGGCTTTGGCGTCAACGGCGCTACGGGATTGGCAAGCGGTTTGGACGGAGACGAGCCGCGCGGCTATGTCAATACCGAAGAATACAAGCTTTCGCTTCGCTGCAATCCCGATATTGTCATTGTGATGCTGGGAACGAATGATTCCAAGGGCATGAACGCAAATCGCATCAAGGCGGACGGCGGGGAACAGTATAAAAAGGATATGATCGGACTAATCGATTCCTACAAGGAGCTTTCGGCTGAGCCGCAGATCTTCTTGGCGCTTCCCGCGACCATTTACCGCGATCCCGGGACGGGTACGGGGATCAATGATCCTGCTTTGGTTGAGGTCATTCTGCCGCTTTTGCGTGAGATTGCTGCCGAAACGGGGGCGATTTTGATCGACGTACACACGGCAACGCAGGATAGTGAAGGCTTGTTCCGTGACGGTGTGCATCCGAATGATGAGGGGAAGGCGCGGATCGCAACGATCGTGGCGGATGCGATTTTGGAAAACGCGGAGACGGAAGAATAACAAAGAAACACCGATGTGATGCATGACAAAGCTTGAAAACAAAGGTGTTAGTGCTGTCAAATTGTCGAAAAGTTTTGATCAAACTTTTCCAAAAGTTTGCGCAGTGGAGGCTGCGTAAGCCTCCTCGCGCTCCGCAGAGCGCGAAATTTCTCCAAAACGGCGCTTTTCTATTTGCCAAGCTGCAATTGCTTGCAATTGCGGCTGAGCTTGCGAAGCCTCTTTCATTTTGCGCCTTTTTGCTCAAAAGAAAAAGCGGCATCAATAAGTTTGTGCAAATTGACAAACCATACGCCTTTGGTTTACAGTTGGTATGGGGCTCGGAACCCAAGCGTGCGCCAAGGATCGGATTTTTCGCTTTGGTGCGCGCACGCTTTGGCGTAAAAGCGCAAGCGCTTTTCGCGGGGTTCAAGCCGTGAAACTCACACATATAAAAAATAAAACCGATGCATTGCATCGGTTTTGTTTCATGTGTCTTTAGAATCAGAGGTACATTGAAACAGGTATGGGGCTCAGAACCCAAGCGTGCGCCAAGGATCGTATTTTTTGCTTTGACGTGCGCACGCTTTGGCGTAAAAGCGCAAGCGCATTTCGCGGGGTTCAAGCCGTGAAACTCACACATA
>JAZQXI010000059.1:0-5766 GCA_045632805.1 Eubacteriales bacterium
GGTCTTTCCGAGGTGCCAGAGGCAGGTGACGAGTTTGCCGCAGTCGAGGATGAGCGCATGGCGAGAACCCTTGCCGATCAGCGCCGCGACAAGGCAAAGGAGGACGTGTTCAAGGCGAATGCCAGAGCCAACCTCAACGACCTCTTCGCGCAGATCTCCGAGGGCGTCAAGGATCTCAATATCATCGTCAAGGCAGTCGTGGTCGGCTCTGTGGAGGCAGTCAAGGCATCCTTGCTCAAGCTTTCCAACGAGGAAGTCAAGGTCCGCGTGATCCATGCGGCAGCGGGAGGCATCACCGAGGGAGATGTCACCTTTGCGGCGGCTTCCAACGCGATCATCGTAGGCTTTAACGTCCGTCCCGACAAGAGCGCACTCGATTCCGCAGAGCGCCAGAACGTAGACGTACGCACTTATCGTGTCATTTACGAGTGTCTGGAGGAGATCGAGGCGGCAATGAAGGGTATGCTGGCACCCAAGTTCCGCGAGAACCTTTTGGGTCACGCCGAGGTCCGTCAGACCATTCACGTGCCCAATGTTGGAACCATTGCGGGATGCTATATTCAAGACGGTAAGATCACCCGTCAATCGCAGATCCGCGTCTTGCGTGACGGTGTGGTAATTTTTGAAGATAAGATTTCTTCGCTCAAGAGATTTAAGGACGACGCCAAGGAGGTCGCATCGGGCTACGAGTGCGGCGTAGGACTTGAGAAGTTCAACGATATCAAGGTCGGTGATATTCTCGAGGCATTTATCATGGAGCAGGTCGAGCCGGAATAATCCGCAATTTTTCCCCGCGTACCAACGGGGAAGCGCCAAGGGGCATCGCACGGTGTCTCCTTGGCACAAAGATTTCCAAAGAAAGGACAAGGCTCGATCAAACATGCATCATGAAAAATCCTGCGGTGCTTTGGTGGTTCGCCGCGACGAGGATGACGGAAAACTGTATATTTTGATGATACGCCATAAGCCGGGCGGGCACCGTTCTTTCCCCAAGGGGCATATGGAACCGGGTGAGACCGAGTATATGACGGCGGTTCGCGAGGTCTTTGAGGAGACCGCTGTGCAGATCCGCATTGACAGTAAATTCCGCGAAACGGTACATTACAGTCCGATGCCGGGCGTGAGCAAGGAAGTCGTATACTTTCTGACGCACACCGCGCAAAAGGAGATTCGTCCGCGCGAGGGCGAAATCGCACAGGTGGAGTGGGTCCCTGTCGATCAGGTGGAGGCATCGCTGACACATGAAAACGACAAGGTGGTATTCCGCGCCGCTATGAAAAAGCTGGGCAACGAGGTTACGGGCATCGGCGTCTGACGCTGTTTTGTAAAAGCCTCCAAAACCTTTGTGTAGGCGGTACATTGGACGGGCATGTGCGCATATACTGAAAATGAAACTGATTTTTGGGAAGGTGTGCTGCCATGAAAATGTATATCTGGAAGGCTCCGTCGTTCCTCGCGCCGCTGTTGCGCAAGCTTTTTTCAAGACACCGTAAAAAGGACAAAAACGGCTGACGTATGCGCGTTTTGCCGTAAATAAATAAGAAAAGGAAGGTAAAATTATGAGATACCGTATCAGACTTGACACCATGGCAGATATCAATCGCTTTGTGGGAATTGCGACCAAGGTCCCGGGAAAGATCATCCTGACCGACGGCGATAACTTTACCGTAAACGGAAAGTCGCTCCTTGGCGCGATGTATACCTTTGAGTGGGATCAGATCTTCTGCGAATCCGAAAACGAGATTTATCTGAAGATCAAGGATTTTATCATCGACGAGTCCGAGCTTCCCGAGGTTTAAAAAGATTACAAACAAGAGTCTCCGTTGCAAAGATGCAGCGGAGACTCTTGTTTTCTAATAGAAGCACTTCCGAGGTCAATCCTCGGTTTTTTGATATTCGTTTTCGCGAATGTCGGGGTATTTTTCGTCAAGGAACTTTTCGCGATACGGGTTGACACCCACGCTGACCGTTTCCGGTTGGTTCGGGAGCGACCAGCTTTCTTTGCGGTAAAAACGGTTGTGGAAGACGTTCTCGATCCGTCCCGCGCGCTCCAAAACGTCCATGCAGGCGCGGATGCATCCCTTAGCGCCGCAGATCGCAAAGTATCCCGTATGCTCAATGATATAGTCGTAATATTCCATCACGCGGTTGGTATCGGGCTTGCGTCCCCAGCGCGCGTTGGCGAGGGAGTAGGAGAAGATGTATGCCTCTTCCTCGGTCATCTCGCTGTTGCGCACGTCAAACGCCATGTTCGGGAAATCCTTTTTGAGGAACGGGGAGCATTCGTTGTTCATGCCGTGGTGAGAGAGCGTACAGCGCCCCATGCGGACGTCACCGTACCAGATCTGCTTTTCTCCAAAATCAACAGTCAAACGCTTCTTTTCTTCCTTGACGGGGGGGACGGCATTGCCGGGGCAGGCGCGCGTACAAGCACCGCAATGCAGGCAAATGTCACCCGTATCCAGAATCGGATCGGGCTCCAGCTCGCAGTCGGTAAAGATGAGACCGATGCGCACGCGGGGACCGAATTTTTTGGTCAGAAAGACCTTGGAAAAGCCGATCTCGCCAAGTCCGCACCCGGCGGCGATCACACGCGCGGAGCAGACCACGTCGGGCGGAACTTTGCCCTCTGCCACTGGCTCTTTCATCGTTCCGTTGCCCTCGGGAACAGCGGGATAATGCGCTACAGCTTCATATCCGTGGTCCTCGATAAAGCAGCAAAGCTCGTAAGACAGTCGCGGGCGGAAGAGAGAGTTGAGTTTGTTATAGGAATAAAAGGTGTAATTGTGCCAGTGCGTGCCTTCCTCGATGCCGCGATAAGTGCCGCGCGGGATGCGCATCGCAACGGCGATGACGGATTTTGCCCCCGGGAAATAGGTGGTGGGGGACATCAGCTTGGGCGCGTTTTGGAAGCGTTCGATGTTGCCGATCGCAATGCAATCGATCCCCAATTCCGCCGCGCGTGCTTTGATCATTTGCGACGTCAGCTTCATTTTCTGTTCCCTCGATTTCCGTCCTTGCTAAAGGAGCCGCCCAAAACGTTCATGCGCTCAGTGTCGCGCCCCTCGCGTACGTTGCCGCCGATTGCCCACGCGTCGCTTTGACGGAAGGCGTTTTCGAACTTGTTTTCCAAGGCGCCCGTTTCCTCCAAATGGCACAGACACGTGCGGTTGCAGAGCGCCGCTACACGGTCGGGGCGCGCGTAATCGGCAAAGCGGTTGGGGCAAGCGCCGTTTTTACAGGTACGGCAGAGATCGTAGCGGATGGTCGCAACCTCCATTTTTTTGCCGCAAATCTCAACCGTTGTTGTGTGTTCGGTATCGATCGCGCCCAAAGGACAGCTCTCGGCACATTTTCCGCATCTGTCGCAAACAGAGCCCGAAAAGATGGGTGTCGGCTCAAGCTCGGCATCGGTTAAGATCATGTGGAAGCGCTGACGGGAGCCGAATTTTGCGCTGAGAAACAGACCGTTAAGACCGATCTCACCAAGACCGCACGCAACCGCGGCATAGTCGAAATCGGGGAATACGTTTGGCTCGGGACGGCCCGCTGCCACCGACACGCCGCTGGGACGGATCTCCGTTGGATTGGGGAAGATGGGGCAGGCTTCAAAGCCTTGGTCCTCGATGGCACTGACCAGATCGTAGCACGCCTGCGCCAAAAACTCATCCTCAAGCCAGTTTTTGCCAAAAAGCGCGTAGTCACCAAAATTGGTGCCTTCCTCCACGCCGCGCAAAGCGCCGCGACAGATGCGCTTACCAAGCATGATCACGGTCTTGGCTTCGGGGAAAATGGAAAAGGGGTTGTGCTGCGCGTCCACCGCGTCAAAACGCTCGCGTGTTGCAAAGCCGATCATATCGATCCCGATGCGGCGAGCGGCATCCAGGATGTAGGATTTCATATCAATGCTCATAAAACATTCCTCCATTTTGATTGTCATCTCTTTTATTGTAGCATCCGCGCGGGTCTCTGTCAATACCAAATTTCGCTATTCAATGTAGAAAAACGGAACTTGACAGCGCGGGAAAAATATGGTACAATCAAGAAAAACGGGAAGGGGTGAAGATATGGAAGGAATCAGACGCGCATCGGTCAAACGCATCAGCGTTTTGGAAATTGAGTCTCCCAAGCATCGGCAAAAAAATGTGGCGGGGCGTGATTTTTACGCACTGTCTTACCGTTTTGCGGGAGAAGTCGTGCTGGAATCGGATGGAAAACGGTTGCTTTCCGGTGCGGATACGGTGACATTTACCCCCAAGGGCGTTCCATACCGCACGGCGATCCGAGAGGATACCCGCATGATCGTGGTGCATTTTACTCTGACGAAAGATATTGATATTCGACACCTTGGCGTGATCAACGGAGAGGGGAGCGATTTACGCGATCTCTTTTTGCAGCTTGCCGATCGGTATACCGAAAGCGAACCGGACAATTTTACCTGTATGTCGCTCTTTTATCAGATTTTAGCAACGCTCGAAAGACTTGCGAGGGAGAAAAACGCTACGCCCGCATGCGTCTTGACCGCTAAACGGCAGATTGACGAGAATTTTGCCGATCCCGATCTTTCCATTGCGGATGTCGCGCGAACGGCAGGGGTCAGCGATTCCTATTTGCGCCGCGCTTTTCGCGTGTCGTATGGCGAGTCTCCCGTTGCCTATCTGGCGCGTGTGCGTGTTAGCCGTTCCAAAAACCTTTTGGAGAGCGAATTTTTCACAGTCGCAGAGATCGCGGCGCTCAGCGGTTTTCACAGCGCGGGCTATTTTATCCAATGTTTCCGCGCACGCACGGGGGAAACGCCGGCTGCCTACCGCGCTCGCAAGCTTACGCCGCGAGGATAACGTTGCATAATTTCCCCAAAATCGGGAACACTGTTGGTAATACCGATTTTTGAAGGGGGAAAATACATGGGACAGACCAAGGAAGCGGAATTGTGGGCGCAATTTGAGGAGATCAAGATTGAAAAAGAGGCGTTTTTCAGCCTCTCGTATGGGCTTTATTTACTTTGCGCTCGGAGCGGAGGAAAAGACAACGGTTGCATCATCAACACGGTGATGCAGGTCACCGACCGCTCACCGCGCATCCTGTTTACCGTGGAAAACACACGCTACACGGCAGAAATGCTACACGTGGGAGATGCGATCAGTATCTCGGTGCTTGATGAGAGCGCGCCGTTTGCCTTTTATCGGCACTTTGGGTATCAGAGTGGGCGAGACGTGAACAAGTTTGAGGGGCGACATGATCCAAGAGATATCCGCGGGATCCGATATCTGAACGAGCATTGCGTTGCGGTGATCGGAGCGGTTGTGGAGGCGGCGATCCCTTGCGGAACGCACACGGTCTTTTTTGCGGCGGTCAAGGAAGCAAAACGGATATCGGACGCTCGTCCCGTCACTTACAGCGAGTATTTTGAACGCATCAAGCCTAAGGGCGGACAAGAATCCGCGAACGATCAGGCAAAGGAGGGGTACGTTTGCCGCGTGTGCGGATACGTCTATCACGGAGACACGTTGCCCGCCGACTTCATTTGCCCTGTGTGCCACAGGGGTGCCGAAGTGTTTGAACGGTTGCAATCATAACAGAAGCGCCTCGAATGCAATGCATTCGAGGCGCCTCTTCAGAGTGTAGACAAAACCACCGGCTTCGTAGCCCTGGGAATAAGGGCCAATGGCGGCAGGGGCGTTGGGAGTAGAGATGGGTTTCATAATGTTCTCCTTATGGATTGTACAGGGCCGATTCCAAGTCGGAGGCCAAGCGGTCTTAGGAAGA
>JAZQXI010000060.1:0-1985 GCA_045632805.1 Eubacteriales bacterium
CGACATCAAGGCTCTCGGTTATCAATATTCCACCAGAGCTTCCTTCTCGATCTCGGTTTACGATATGACCATCCCGAAGGAAAAAGCAGAATATATCGAAGCTGCACAAAAGCAGGTTGACGTTCTCAACGACTACTACCGCATGGGTCTGTATTCCGATGAGGAACGTTACGGCGCGGTTATCAAGCTGTGGGATAAGACCACCGATGACGTTACCGCTGCACTGCAAAACAGCTTCAGCCAATTCAACCCGATCAAGATCATGTCCGATTCCGGTGCCCGTGGTTCTATCGCACAGATGCGTCAGCTCGCAGGTATGCGTGGTTTGATGTTTGCAACCAACGGTCGTACCATCGAAGTACCGATCAAATCCAACTTCCGTGAAGGCTTGAACATCCTCGAGTACTTCATGGGTGCTAAGGGTTCTCGTAAGTCTCTGTCCGATACGGCTCTCCGTACCGCAGACTCCGGTTACTTGACCCGTCGTCTTGTTGACGTATCGCAAGAGGTTATCGTTCGCGAGATCAAGTGCGACTCCAAGACACCCACTTATATTACCGACATCATGGACGATAAGAAGAACGTTCTCGAGCCCTTGACCGACCGTATTGTTGGCCGTTTCACCATGGGCGAGGTCGTTCATCCCGAAACCGGTGAGATCCTTGTTGGCGACGACGAGATGATCACCGAAGAGGCTGCAGACCGCATTGTTGCCGCAGGCATCAAGGGCGTCAACATTCGCACAGTTATCCAATGTCATGCAAAGCAGGGCATTTGCGCACACTGCTACGGTGCCGACCTTGCAAACGGCAAGCTGGTTAACGTTGGTGAAGCGGTTGGTATCATCGCTGCACAATCCATCGGTGAACCCGGTACGCAGTTGACTATGAGAACCTTCCACTCCGGTGGTGTTGCAGGTTCCGATATTACCCAGGGTCTGCCCCGTGTAGAAGAACTCTTCGAAGCACGTCAGCCCAAAAAGCCCGCCGTTATCAGCGAAATCCGCGGTACGGCACACATCGGTATGGCAGAGAACTCCAACATTCATACTGTCACCGTTCGTCCCGATGCAGAGCAACCCGAGGGCGTTGTTGCAGAGGTTAAGGAATATCAAATTCCTTACGGCACCAAGCTGTCCATCATCGAGGGTCAACATCTCGAGGTTGGTGAGGCTATGACCGAAGGTAACAAGGCTCCCGCTGATATTATGAGAGTACTTGGTTTGGATGCCGTTTACGAATATCTAATCAAGGAAATTCAAAAGGTTTACCGTTCGCAGGCTTGTAACGTAAACGACAAGCACGTTGAAATCATCGCACGTCAGATGACCAGAAAGATGCGCGTTGAAGATAGCGGTAGCACCGATCTGCTTGTCGGATCCAACATTGACTTCCTCGATCTCGAAAGAGCAAACGAAGAGATCGACGCTCGCATCGCAGCAGGCGAAGAGGGTCTTACCCACGCAAAGGGAACCACCATTCTCTTGGGTATCACCAAGGCATCCTTGCAGACAGAATCCTTTATGTCCGCAGCGTCCTTCCAAGAAACCACCAAGGTTCTCACCGAGGCGGCTATCCACGGTAAGGTTGACTATCTGCGCGGACTCAAAGAAAACGTCATCATTGGTAAGCTCATTCCCGCAGGTACGGGCATGGATTGCTACAAGGGCGTTGGCGTTCGCAAGGTACAATAATTCTTAACAAAAACCATAATATACGGAGGAAGCTCAAAAGGGCTCCCTCCGTAGGGCTATCACCCCACAAATAACTTATGTGGATTATCATAAAAAAGGAGATTGATTATGAAAAAAATCGGCTTTATTGATTGTTATTTGAGTAACTGGCACGCAAACAACTATCCCGCATGGATTCGTGAATCTTGCCAAGAACGCGGCCTGGAATACGAAGTAGCATACGCTTGGGCAGAGGTTGAGGTTTCTCCTCGTGACAACAAGACCACCGACCAGTGGTGCGCTGAAAACAACG
>JAZQXI010000061.1:0-9751 GCA_045632805.1 Eubacteriales bacterium
TGAAAAAATACTTGTAAAATACCGCGCGATGTGTTAGAATATAAGGCAGTAACGATACTTGAAAGGACCAATACATATGTTTGGAGAACAAAAGATCTGTTATTCCGGGGTTCAGCCCAGCGGAAATCTGACGATCGGTAATTACCTCGGAGCAATCCGTAACTTTGCGGAGTATTCCGAAAAATATAAGACGTTTTACTGCGTGGTGGACGAACACGCGATCACTGTGCGTCAAAATCCCGCGGAATTGCGTCGCAGAACCTACGAGACCTTGGCGCTTTATATGGCGTGCGGACTGGATCCCGAAAAGAACACCCTATACGTGCAATCTACGGTGCATGAACACGCGGAATTGGCTTGGATTCTCAATTGCTTTACCATGTTTGGCGAGCTTTCCCGCATGACACAGTTCAAGGACAAGAGCGCAAAGCATTCCGACAACATTAATGCAGGACTCTTCACCTATCCGGTTCTGATGGCGGCGGATATTCTTCTGTATCAGACCGACGTGGTGCCTGTTGGCATTGACCAGAAGCAACACGTGGAGCTTTGCCGCGATATCGCGACGCGTATCAATCAGATCTATCCCGATCTGTTCACGATTCCCGAGCCTATTATGCCCAAGAGCGGCAAGAAGATCATGTCGCTGGCAGAGCCTACAAAAAAGATGAGTAAATCCGATGAAAACGCCAATGCCGTGGTTTATATTTTGGATGACCGGGATACCATTATCCGCAAATTCAAGCGTGCTGTCACCGATTCGGGCAGTGAGATCCTTTACAGCGAGGATAAGCCCGGTGTCAGCAATCTGATCAGTATCTATTCCTGCTTTACGGGCAAGGAATTTGACGAGATCGAGCGCGAGTTTGCAGGGAAAGGCTACGGTGATTTCAAGCTGGCAGTGGGAGAGGTGACTGCCGACGCGTTAGCTCCCGTTCAACAGCGCTTCAAGGAGCTGATGAGCGACAAGGCAGACTTGGAGGCACAGATGAAGAAGGGCGCAGAGGAAGCATCCTATTATGCTCGTCGAACGCTTTCTAAAATTCAAAAGAAGTTGGGATTTGTTCAGCTCCGCTAAGTGTGGAAAAAACGTCCAAATCTGTATAAAACCGATCAAAAAGGGAAACACTCCATGTGCTTTCCCTTTTTTGATGTTTTTACGGAGGAGGACTTGAAAATGTTTGTTTTAGTGGCATTGTTTGTAGCGGTGTTAGGATATGTTCTTACACCTCTTGTGGCGGTATTTTCTTATCGCATCGGCGCGGTGGATGTTCCGCAGGACTGGCGTCGGATGCACCGCGAAAGTATACCGCGCGGCGGAGGCTTGGCGATCTTTTTGCCGTTTTTCATCGGCTGGGTATTATTGGGAGATTTTTCGCCTTTTTTCGTGAGCGCTATGAGCGGAGCGGCTTTGATGCTGGCGGTGGGGCTTGTGGATGATGTGTTTTGCTTGGGGGCTTTTACCAAGCTGTTTTTCCAGATCGCAGCCGCTTTGGCAACGGTGCTTGGCGGCGGAGTAGGGGAGAATTGGGGCGAGGTTGGATTGGCAGTGCTATGGATCCTGCTTTTGACCAATGCGCATAATTTTATTGACGGGATGGACGGCTTGTTTGCGGGATGCGCGGGGATTGAGGGCATGCTGCTTGGATTTTCCGCGCTGTTGATCGGACGCTATGACGTTACAAAGATTGCCGTTTTGTTGAGCATTGCATGCTTTGCGTTCCGCCCTTACAATCGGTATCCCGCGCGTATATTTGCGGGGGATTGCGGATCGGAATCGGTGGGCTTTTTGCTTGGTGTTCTGTCACTGTCACTGTTTCAAGCTCCTGCCTTGTCCATTGAAAATCTCTCGCCGCTGTTTCTCTTTGCCTATCCGCTGGCGGATCTCACTGCGGCGGTTGTGCGTCGTTTGCTGCGTGGTAAAAGTCCGTTTTCGGCGGATCGCGCGCATTTTCATCACAGAATCTATGCGGCGGGACTTGCGGTGCCCGAATGTGTATGGAGTCTTTTGTGCATCAACTTGAGCTTGGGGGCTGTCGGTGTGTTTTTGCGAGTGGAAGAACTTTGGGGCTTGGCGGCGGTCGCATCGGTGCTTGGGATTCCCGTGCTGTGGGGCATCCGACGTTACGTTTTGAAAAGCTCGGGAGCGCTTGAGCGGTTTTGAAAATTCGTCAAGTTATTTTTGATTTTTTTCCTTTGTTTATTCAAACGCTTGATTTTTTTAGGAAGGGTATGCTATAATCGAATTACAAACAATACTTTGGAGGATCGATTATGAATACCGTTTCGTTTTCACACAAACATGTAAGAGTTGTAGCACACCGCGGGTTGAGCGGTATTGAGACCGAAAATACCTGCGCCTCTTTTATTGCTGCAGGAAATCGCTCCTATTGGGGGGTGGAGACCGACGTGCGCTGTACCGCAGATGGGAATTTTGTCATTTTACATGACGAAACGGCAGAGCGCATCAGCGGAATGGCGATCAAGCCCGAGGAAAGCACGCTTGAGGAGTTGCGCCGCATTCGCCTTTATGAAAGAGGAACAACCGAAAAAAGGGAATATTTGTACCTTCCCACGCTTGAAGAGTATATCCGTATTTGCCAAAAATATGAAAAGAGCTGCGTCTTGGAATTGAAAACCGAGATGGACGAGGCAACAACCAAGCGCATGATCGATCGGATCTCTGCACTTGGGTATCTTGATCGCATGGTGTTCATTTCCTTCCTTTGGAACGATCTTGTACACGTGCGTCGTTTTTGTCCCGATCAAAAGATCCAATTTTTGTTCGGCGAGCGCTTTTTAAATGAGGGAAATGCGATCGAACGTCTGCGGGAGTACCGCTTTGACGTGGATGTCCATCACCTTGCGCTGACAAAGGAGTGGGTAGATAAATTTCACGAGGCGGGAATAGAGATCAATTGCTGGACGGTGGACAGTCCCACGGATGCGGAGCGTTATGCTGATTGGGGCGTGGATTATATTACAACCAATATTTTGGAATGATTGGAAATAGGCAAGATTCGGGTGCATGACTTGGTCAAAATCCCGAATTTTGTCTTTTCTATTGACAATTTTGAAAAAATGTGCTATGATATGAGAGTAGAATGGTTAATTATATCCGCGCAACCTTGACATTTAAAAGGAGTGTGATTTTATGCTGAATATTATTCTTACAATTGCTATGCTTGCCTTTTTGGGGGGCGGCATCACATGGTCGATCTTTAAGAGAGGATTGGGCAAAACGAGAATCCGTTTTTATGGGGTCCTTGCCTCTTTGGCATTCTCCATTATTTTGACTCTCATTCTCAAAAATACGGTTTTCCATCCCGAAACGATTCTGCCATGGATCGGCGCAAAGCTAGCTCCCGAATTTATGGAGCTTTTGCGCGAGTCTCCCACGCTGTGTGAGGTAGCACTCGGTGCGGTTTCCGGCTTGATTACGCCGATTTTGTTCTTCGTGGTGTTCGTGATTGCGAACTTCATTTCGTGGATCGTTTATCTGGTGATCGTTTTGCTGCGCGGTAATGCGATCAAGGCAAAGGATGAGAATGCGCGCTATGCGCGCCCCAGAACCATCGTAAAGGCGGTTGTGCAAACGCTGATCATTTTGGTGGTTTGGCTGATTCCTTTGGCAACCTACTCGCGTCTGGCGCCTATTGTGACCGATGCCATTGCCGAAACGGGATTGATGACAGAGGAAGCAAAAGCAGGCATGGACGATGTTGTGGGGAACTTTGTCGATCCCATCAACGAAAATCCCATTGTTTTCCTGTTCCGCGCGTTGGGTGGCGCTCCCTTGACCGATGCGATGACCGGCTTTACGGTCAACGGTGTCAATGTACATATGGCGGATGAGCTTGATAGTGTTTCGTCACTGGTTTGCAACGTGATTTGCCTGACGAAAAACGATTTTGCCCATTACGGCACGACAGAGGAGAATGCGATTTACGCGATTGCAGATTCCTTTGAGAATTCCACGATCCTTCCCGCGATCGCCGGAGAGTTGGTTAACGGCGCTACGGATGCATGGAAGCAGGATGACGACTTTGTAGGCTTGGATAAGAGCTTTATCTACGTGGATCAAAGCGGTATGTTTGATAATTTCATTACCACTTTGATTGATATTTTGAACGTTGATTCCGAGCAGGGCAAGGAAGAGGCACTTTGTGCCGATCTTTCTACGGTTGCTGATGTATTGGTGATCTCCATTCGCGGAGATGTTTTCACCAATTTCGGAGATTCCGATGCGCTGGTGGATGCGCTTTCGAAAAAAGGCGTGGTGAACAACATTGTTACTGCGCTGGGACAAAATGAGAGCATGAAGGTTCTCGTACCCGAAATCACCAATATCGGTGTTCGCGCGATCGCTACTACGCTGGGCGTCAAGGAAAACGTTGCAAGTGTATACGATGATATGATGCAGACCATTGCAAAGGGTCTGAACAACGCAAAGAACAAGGATGGCGACGCGCAGATCAACGCCGTCAGCCAGACCTTGGAAACCGCCTTTGACGAGGCAGGTATGGAAGTGGATCCCGAGGTCGTTGATAGCTACTCCGTCACCATGATCGAGAGCTTGATCGAAGAGAACGACGGTGAGGAAATTACCGTTGATGACGTAAAGGGCTTCTTCGCCGTTTATGCATGGAGCGCAGAAAACGAGGCGCAGGCGCAAAGCAGTGCTTCTGTTGATTCTACAACGGCTCTTGCAGGTTTGATTGCACTGGATTGGAAGACGGCACTCAAGGGTAGTGTTTACGAGGGAATGAGCGAGGATGAGCTGAAAAAGAGCGGTCCCGCAATTCTTGCCCGTGTCAATCTGAAACTGACCGAGCTGAACAAGACCAATGATGAGAATCGCAAGCAGCAGATCCGTAACGAAGCCCAGAACATGGTTCGCGATGAATATTCGGATCGCTTGAGCGCAAAGGGCGTTAAGGTCATGCTTGATGCAACGATCAAGATCACCGTCAGTGAACGCTCGGTCAACGTTACAGCAAGCATGAAGAATCCGATTGCAATGGCAGAGACCACTACGATCGTAACGATGGATATGTTGCTTGTGGATGTGCAAGCAGCGGCGCAGATGATCACCAATGATAGCATTGCCGAGGAGGCGCGCGCAATCGAATCCATCTTTAATACCGCGCAAAAGATCTTGGAGGAAACCTCTAAGGATTCCAAGTTTGAACTGGAGGCAGTCGGCGAGTCGATCGGTATCATCCTGGATGAGCTGGGAGGCTCCAACACCTTCGGAAAAGCTAAGACGGCATCTCTCTTTACCGCGATCCTGCAATCCGAAACCGTACGCGATGCGGCGGATATGGACGTGACTACCGCCACCAAAATGGCACAAAAGGGCAGTGAGGGTGATAAGCTGAACTACAAGCAGACCTTTGTTACGGTTTCCAAGACGGTTACGGTCATGGAGACAATGAACAAGAATGACGGTGAATTGACCGATGCGCAGATCGAGGAACTGATTCGCGACATCAACCCGCAGTCTGCCGCTATGATGGAGGTTTACGTAACGCCTGCCCGCATGGAAAAGAACTATGACATGTCCGCTCGCCATGCCGCTACGGCATCGCCTTTGCTCTCCAACATGTTCCACTACATGGCAAATGAGGAGATGGAGGATGCACAGTACGCCAAGGAGGCAACGGCATTGAACAACATCATGACGCTTGCTATGGCAGCACGCGACAATTCTCGCAATTCTTCCTATAACAAGCATCTCTTTGGTGAGGACGGTATCATGGGTAAGGATGCAAGAGCAACAGTGAATGATCTGATGGCATCCATGGCACTGGCATATTCCTTGCGCGAGACTCCGTTTGAGCATGATCCGTTCGACCTCTCTGAATTGATGGATGAGGATACGAACGAGCGTGAGGAACTCAAGCAGGCAATGCGTGACTACTATGCAGAAAACACGAGCGACGATAACTATGAAACGCTCGGACTTCTTGCAAAGCTGTTCGGTCTTGAAGATATTTCTACGTTTATTTGATCATTCTGAATTTTTTGAAGGGCTTACACGTGTGTGAGCCCTTCTTTTTACGATATTTTTTGTGAGATGAACAAAAAATACATTTATCTATTGCTTTTTTTGCTAAAAAATGATAAAATAAAGAGAAAGGTTAAGAATTGGAGGAATCACAATGAATATTACCGAAATTTTATCGCATTGCGACCATACACTTCTTCTGCAAAATGCAACGTGGGAGCAGATCCGCGCCATTTGCGATGACGGCATGCAATACAAGACCGCGTCGGTCTGTATCCCTCCGTGCTATGTCAAACAGGCAAAGGAATACGTGGGCGATCGATTGAAGATCTGCACCGTGATCGGCTTCCCGAACGGGGACAGTACCACGGCGGTCAAATGCTTTGAGACCGAGGATGCTTTGAAGAACGGAGCGGATGAGATCGATATGGTCATCCATGTCGGTGACTTGAAGGCAGGGAACGATCAGGCAATTCTGGAAGAGATTCGCGCGATCAAGGCGGTTTGCGGCGAGAAGATCTTAAAGGTCATCATCGAGACCTGCCTTTTGACCGAGGATGAGAAAAAGCGCATGTGCCGCATCGTCACCGATTCGGGTGCGGACTACATCAAGACCTCCACGGGCTTCTCCACGGCGGGGGCGACTCGCGAGGACGTTAAGCTCATGTGTGAAAACGTGGGCAAGGGTGTTAAGGTCAAGGCGGCAGGAGGCATCTCCTCCTTGCAGGACGCCGAGGATTTCTTGGCGCTGGGAGCTGACCGACTGGGTACCAGCCGTATTGTAAAAATTGTAAAAAGCGGAAACAATCCGACAGAAAAGGGGTATTGATTATGGCAACACCGCATATCGCAGCAGAAAAGGGCGCATTCGCCAAAACCGTATTGATGCCGGGCGACCCGTTGCGCTCCGAGTTTATCGCAAAGAATTTTCTTGAAAACGCAGTGCTTGTCAACGATGTGCGCGGCGTACACGGCTACACGGGAGAATATAAGGGTAAGCGCGTCTCGGTTATGGCATCGGGCATGGGACAGCCCGCCATCGGCATCTATTCTTATGAGCTTTACAATTTCTTCGACGTAGAAAACATCATTCGTGTAGGTACTGCGGGATCCTATCATCCCGATCTGCACGTGCGTGATATCATCATTGGGATGGGAGCATGTACCGACAGCAACTTTGCAGCGCAGTATCGCCTTCCCGGTACCTTTGCGCCCCTTGCAGACTTTGATCTGGTTCGCCGTGCGGTGGACGAGTGTGAGCGTATGGGCGTGAATTACCGTGTCGGTAACATTTTCTCCTCCGACCATTTTTATGAGGACGACAACTCCGGCATGAGCTGGGCAAAGATGGGCGTCCTTGGCGTTGAGATGGAGGCGGCAGCGCTTTATTGCAACGCGGCAAGAGCGGGCAAGCGCGCGCTTTGTATCTGCACGGTCAGCAACTCCTTCTCTCATCCCGAGGAGGACACCACCGTGGAGGAGCGTCAGAACTCCTTTACCAAAATGATGGAGATTGCGCTCAATATTTCGTAACTTAAAGAGGAGCCGATATGTCAAAAAGAGTATTTTTGATCGTTTTGGACAGCATGGGAATCGGAGAAGCGCCGGATGCGTCACTTTGGAATGACGAGGGGAGCAACACACTGCGCGCGATCCGCAACCATCCGAATTTTGATTGCCCCAATCTCGCGTCGCTCGGTCTCTTTGATATCGAGCGAGTAGGTGGTGGCAAGGGAGACTTTTGCGCTTCCGTTGCCCGCATGCGCGAGGCGTCTATGGGAAAGGATACCACCATCGGTCACTGGGAGATCGCGGGGGTGATCTCTCCCCGTCCGCTTCCGACCTATCCCGAGGGATTTCCAGCGGACGTGATCGCGGAGTTTGAGCGTCGATGTGGCAGAAAAACCATCTGCAACCGTCCGTATTCCGGCACCGACGTGATCCGTGATTTTGGTGAGGAGCATTTACGCACGGGAGATCTGATCGTTTACACCTCTGCCGACAGCGTGTTCCAGATCGCGGCACATGAGGATGTGGTTCCTGTCAAGGAGCTATACCGCTATTGTGAGATCGCGCGTGCGCTTCTTACGGGAGAACACGCCGTGGGACGCGTGATCGCGCGTCCGTTTACGGGAACGCATCCCTTCAGCCGCTTGCCTCTGCGCCACGATTATTCCTTGCAGCCGCCGGCAAAAACGGTTGCAGATCTTTTGCAGGAGGCAGGGCTTGCCACTGTTTCGGTGGGTAAGATCTATGACATTTTTGCCGGGCAGGGCTTTTCGGAAAGCCACCCGACCAAGAGCAATGCCGACGGCATGGCGCAAACCTCGGAGATTGCCGAGAGAGACCTTGAGGGCTTGGTGTTTACCAACCTTGTGGACTTTGATATGGTTTACGGACATCGCAACGACGTGGCAGGATATGCTTTGGCGATGACCGAGTTTGACCGCTGGCTGGGCGGATTTATGAAGACGATGCGCGCGGATGACGTTTGCATCATCACCGCCGACCACGGCTGCGACCCCTCCACGCCTTCTACCGATCACTCGCGCGAGTATACGCCGATGATCATCTTCGGAGAAGGTATCAAGGCGGGCGTCAACCTTGGCACACGTGCAAGCTTTGCGGATATTGCCGCCACTGTGGCAGATATCTTTGGGCTTGACACGAAAGCCATTGCGGGAGAAAGCTTCTATCCGCAAATTTGTAAAACGGGAGAATGACCATGAACGAAACCGAAAAACGCACCCTGATGCAAGCGGCAGAGGCGGCACGCCTTTTGTCCTATTCGCCGTACTCGCATTTTTGCGTCGGCGCGGCGCTGCTTGGAAAATCGGGGAAGATCTATACGGGCTGTAACATCGAAAACGCCGCCTACACGCCCACCAACTGCGCCGAGAGAACTGCGTTCTTCAAGGCGGTAAGCGAGGGAGAACGGGAGTTTACGGCAATTGCGATCACGGGCGGACGCGAGGGCGATGCGCCTTCCTTCTGTGCGCCCTGCGGTGTTTGCCGCCAGGTCATGGCGGAGTTTTGCGACGGTGACTTTGCGATCTTGCTTGGCAACAGTCAAGATCTTACAGAGATGACGCTTGCAGAGCTTTTGCCCGAGCGATTCGGTCCTCATTCCCTGTGACGTAAGGAGACAGACTATGAGAATGTATGATATCATCAAGAAAAAGCGGGACGGTGAAGCCTTGAGCGCAAGCGAGATCCGCACGTTTATCGAAGGATACGTTGCGGGAATGGTTCCCGACTATCAGGCGGCAGCGCTTTGCATGGCGATCTATTTTCGTGGCATGAATCCCGAGGAGACCACGGCACTGACGCTTGCGATCCGCGATTCGGGCGACCGTTTGGACTTTTCCGAAATCGACGGTGTGCGCGTGGATAAGCATTCCACGGGCGGCGTGGGAGATAAGACCTCTTTGGTGGTTGCTCCCGTTGTGGCGGCACTTGGGGTCAAGGTTGCCAAAATGAGCGGTCGCGGATTGGGACATACCGGCGGCACGATTGATAAGCTGGAGGCGATCCCCGGTTTTTCGACTTCTCTTTCCAACGAGGCGTTTATTCGCACCGTGAACCAAACGGGGCTTGCGATCGTGGGGCAGAGTGCCAATCTCGCGCCTGCCGATAAATTGCTGTACGCGCTTCGTGACGTTACCGCAACAGTGGACAGCATGCCTCTGATCGCGTCGAGCATCATGGGCAAAAAGCTTGCCGCCGATGACGATTGTATCG
>JAZQXI010000062.1:0-1527 GCA_045632805.1 Eubacteriales bacterium
GGACGTAAAGCAATAGCCCGTCTCTGTGGCTTCGATCAAGCCCATTTTCAAAAAACGTTTGACTGTTTTCCCAAAAAGGCTTTCAAAGGAAAGACCGAATCTTTTGTCAAATTCCTCGACACATACGCCATCGCACAGGCGCATGCGAAGCATGACGTATTCGTTGGCTCGTTGAAGAGGTGCGGGGCGTTCCCGTTCCAAAATCGTTTCCTTTCCCTCAATATATGCATCCACATCGCGTGAGTATCCAAACCGCTCGCCGCCAAAATCCGAATACGCGGAAGGACCAAAGCCCAAAAACGCGTCACACTTCCAGTATTTCAGATTGTGACGGGATTCATACCCCGCTTTTGCAAAATTACTGATTTCGTATTGACGATAGCCTTTTGACGCAAGGTAAGAGACACCCTGTCGGTACATTTCGCACACCGCATCCTCATCGGGCAGCGGCAAGCGATCCGCCATTCTGCCAAACGGCGTTCCCTCTTCGATTCCAAGACCGTAAGAAGAAATATGCTCGGGCGAAAGCGCGCACAGCTTTTCCAGCGTTAAGAGCAGGCTCTCGGTGCTTTGGTGAGGGATTCCAAACATCACGTCGGCGCTCAGATTTTCAAAGCCCGCGCGTCGCGCCTCCTCAAAGGTCGCGCAAAAATCTTCAAAGCTATGAAGCCGCCCCAGCGCCTTCAGCTCCTTTTCGTGCGCGCTTTGCAGTCCCATGCTCAGTCGGTTAAATCCCGCATGGCGCATGCGCAAAAAGGTTTCGTACCCAGCAGTCGCAGGGTTGCATTCCGCGGTGATCTCGGCGTTTTTTGAGACACGGTAACAAGCAAACACTGTTTCCAAGATCCGTTCCAAAGAGGAAACGGGCAGAACGGTTGGCGTACCGCCGCCGAAATACACGGTATCTACGGTGTATGTGTCGCAAAGTGCCGCTTTATCGGCAAGATCGCGGCAGAGCGCATCCGTATAGGCTTGCATCTTTTCCTCGCTTGCGTGCGGCAGGGAGCAAAAATCGCAATAAAGGCATTTACTGCGGCAAAATGGGATGTGTAAGTACAATCCAAGCGTTTCCATCCCTTACCCCCGATCCGCGTGACAAACCATATAAATGATTTGATAATCCCGCGCCAAAGTCTTCAAGAGATGCTTGGCGGCGGCAAGACGGCGGTCGTCCAGATTGACAAAGGGATCGTCAAGCAGTAAAAACGGCTTTTCCCCCTCGGGATACAGCGCGTCGGTCAGGGAAAGGCGCGTGCAGAATTGCACTGCATCCCTCCAACCGCGGCTAAAGCTCTCCATGCTTCGGGTCTTCCCCCCTTCGCGCAAAGAAACCTCAAAAGAGGTATCCATGACCGATTCGGGCGCTTCATTCGAGGTCAGAACCGACAAAAAGCGCGAAAAGCTCTTTTGCATACCGTTTAAATAACGTGTGGAAAGCGCTGTTTTGGCTTCCTCCAAAAGATCCATCGTGTGCTTGACCGTGGCATGATTTTCCTTTGCCTCGTCCAAGGTCTCCGCCAATTGTCG
>JAZQXI010000063.1:0-1766 GCA_045632805.1 Eubacteriales bacterium
ACGAAGGCTTTCCCATGCAAGCAAGAACGCCGTCAGCACAGTGCTCGGGCGCAACCTTCAAGTGACCGCTGACATTATCCTTGACAAGCTTATAAAAGAAATCGTCATTGGGATCCTCCATCAGATAGTCAAAGCGAATGCCGCTTCGGATAAAAACTTTTTTGATGCGGGGAAGTGCTTCGATTTCTTCAATCAAATGCTGATATTCGGTGTGGTCCACCTTCAGGTTTTTGCACGGCGTGGGAGCCAGGCACTTGCGGTCGGGGCAAACACCATGCTTTAATTGCTTTTCGCAGGCAGGATAGCGGAAATTGGCTGTGGGACCGCCTACGTCGTGGATGTATCCCTTAAAATCGGGCAATGCGCTGATCTTTCTTGCCTCTTCTACCACACTTTGCACGCTTCGTGAGCGCACGGTTCTTCCTTGATGGAAAGCGAGCGCGCAGAAATTACAGCCGCCAAAGCAACCGCGGTTGTGGGTGAGTGAGAATTTGACCTCTTCAATTCCGGGCACACCGCCGGCTTTCTGATAGCTTGGGTGAAAATCACGCATATAGGGAAGCGCGTACACGCGATCCAATTCTTCTCTTTCCAGGGGGGGCATGGGTGGATTTTGAACCAACATTTTTCCATCGTAAAGCTCGCAGATCGCTTTTCCGCTGATCGCGTCCTGGTTCTTGTACTGAACGCCGAATGCCTCCGCATATTTTTTCTTGTCTGTTTTTAACTCGTTGTAATCAAAGGTTGCGGCAACAGGAAAATGAACGGTGTCCTCCGGTTTTCCGAGAAATACAGTGCCGCGCACGTCCCGTATCTTTTTGACGGGGACGCCCTTGTTCAAGAGCTCCGCGACGCGAAGAAGAATGTTTTCTCCCATTCCGTAGGTCAGCAGATCTGCCGTGCTGTCCACAAGGATCGAGCGGCGTACTTTGTCATCCCAATAATCGTAATGCGCAAAACGCCGCAAGGAGGCTTCCAACCCTCCGATTATGATCGGAATGTCTCCGTATGCCTCGCGGATGCGATTGGAATATACGATGACCGCGCGATCGGGTCTTTTTCCCATTTCGCCACCGGGAGAGTAATAGTCAAAGCTGCGCCTCTTTTTGGCGGCGGTGTAGTGCGCGACCATGCTGTCGATATTGCCGGAGGTGACCAAAAAGCCGAGGCGCGGTTTCCCGTATTCGCGAAAGGCGTCGCAGCTTTTGTAGTCGGGCTGTGAAAGAATCGCTACGCGGTAGCCGGCACTTTCCAAAACACGCGAGATGATAGAAACGCCAAAAGACGGGTGGTCGACGTATGCGTCCCCCGTTACGTATACAAAATCGGGTTTGTCCCAGCCGCGCGCGATCATATCGGCGCGTGAAAGCGGTAGAAATTCCATATGTATATTCCTTTTCGAAAGGGTGTGAGTGAGATAATCACTTTTCTTGTATGTCGGTGACGGTATCCTCTGTGGGAAGTTCTTCGTATGCCTTTATGCCTTGCATGCCGCCCACTGCCTTGAAACCGTCTATCTCTCCGCGTTGCATCGCGCCAAAAATACGATAGCGTAATCCCGTATGTTCTCTATCCAATTTGGCAAGCAGCTGCTTCATTTCTTCTCTTTGCGTATTACCGTCCGCCGGACATGGGGAGGTGACAACGGGAAGAGCGGTTTTGGAAGTGAAATAGCGGACGTCCTTTTCGGGGAGGTAAATCAAGGGGCGGATCATATAGAGATCCATTCGCGAGAGGTACGTAACGGGAGAAAAGCATCCGATGCG
>JAZQXI010000064.1:0-8208 GCA_045632805.1 Eubacteriales bacterium
GGGGGAAAACTTCTTACAAGAAGTTTTCCCCACAAAAACCAAACTTCCCCCACCAAAACAAGAGTTCCCAACAAAAAAGCCTCTCACGCCTCCACTGCCTGCTTTGCGGCTGTGAGCGTGTTTTTGAGAAGCATTGTAATCGTCATCGGTCCAACGCCGCCGGGGACGGGAGTGATCGCGGACGCCACGGGCTCAACAGACGCAAAATCCACGTCTCCCGTCAGCTTTCCGTCAGCGCGGCGGTTCATACCGACGTCAATAACCACGGCACCGGGCTTGACCATATCGGCAGTTACAAAATCCGCTTTTCCGATCGCAACTACAAGGATGTCCGCCTGACGTGTTTCGGCAGCGAGATCCTTTGTGCGGCTGTGGCAGATGGAAACCGTGCCGTTTGCGTGCAAAAGGAGCATTGCCATGGGCTTGCCGACAATGTTGGAACGCCCGATGACCACGCACTTTTTACCGCTGATCTCTACACCCGTACGCTCCAACAGCGCCATCACGCCGGCAGGAGTGCACGGCAGAAAGCTGTAGTCTCCGATCATGATTTTCCCCACGTTGTAGGGGTGGAAGGCGTCCACGTCCTTCTTGGGATCGATGCGCAAAAGCACCTCGGTCTCGTCCAAATGCTTCGGCAACGGAAGCTGCACCAGAATACCGTGGATCTTATCATCCGTGTTCAAGCTGTCTACCAGCGCGTTCAGCTCCTCCTGCGAGGTCGATTCGGGCAGCTCATGCACCACCGAGTAAAATCCGACCTCCTCGCACGCCTTCTTTTTGTTGCGTACGTAAACCTGCGACGCGGGATTTTCGCCCACGATGATCACTGCCAAACCCGGCAGGATCCCTGTTTCCTTTGCAAATGCCGCGCACTCCTCACGGATCTCCTCACGGATCTGCGCGGAAATGAGTTTACCGTCAATTCTCGTTGCCATGTTTCTCTGTCTCCTTTTCTTCGGTAGAGTCGGACGCCTCTGCAGGAGCCGTCTCTTCATCATTTTCTGCCGCTTCTTGCGTTTCTTCTTTCTTTTTTCCCAGCACACACTCCACCGCGCGGCTCCAGAGATTTTCGATCTTGTTTTTCCACACGGGAACGTTGGCAGTCTTTTCCTCTACCGTTTCCCCCTCTGCCAAAGCGGGCTTTTCAAAGGGATCGTTGCCGCGGTATTTGATCAGGAAAACGACCAACATCGCGCTCGCTGCGATCAGGCAAAGGAGTCCCACCAATTGCGAGATGCGAATACCCGTACCGGGTACATAGAGGCTGTCGGTGCGGAAGCCCTCGATGAACATTCTTCCCAGTCCATACCACGCAAAATACATCAGCGCGATTTGTCCGTGGAACTTTTTGTGCTTGTAAAAAAGATTGAGCAGGATAAAGCCGACAAGATTCCAGACGCTTTCGTAAAGGAACGTGGGGTGATAATAGTGCCAGACGCCGTTTTCGTAAAGCCCCATGCGCATGAAGTTGAAAAAGGTTCCTTCCCCTGCGGGGAGATCCAGCACGTTGCCGAACAGATCCAACTCGGTGGTTGCGGCAATCACAGATCCGTGCGCTTCCCCATTGCAGAAGTTGCCCCAACGCCCCACTGCCTGCGCAATGACAAGTCCGGGCGCCACCATGTCGAAGAGCTTGCGCCACGAAAGCTTTTTCCACATGCAGACCGCGACAATGGCAAGTCCGCCTCCGATAATGGAGCCGTAGACCGCGATACCGCCGTTCCAGATGGCGATGACGTCAAGAAAGCTATCGTAATTGTGGGTATCAAGCGTTGTCAGCACGTAGTAAAGACGCGCGCCGATGATGCCGAACAGCACCGTAAAGATACCGATGTCGATGATGTCGTCGGCTTTGACGTTCTCGTTTCTTTTTCCGCGCCAGATGGTATAAAGAAACGCCAGCACGATACCCGTTGTCAGGATCAATCCGTACCACCGCACCTCAATCTTTCCAAACAGTTCAAACGCGATTTTGCTGAATTCCAGCTTTTCAATTCCAAGTCCCGGAAAGGACACGACGGTCATATCATTCATTGTTTTGATTCCTTTCTTGTTCTGTATTTCCGCCACAGATCGGACGAATCACGGAAAGCACACAGCGTTCACGCACGTAGAAGGAGCTGAGAAGCTCCTCCAGTTCCCAATGGGTGATCGAACGGATCACTTCGGGGGTTTCCAGCATCTCGGTGTCCTCAAACACGAAGGACAAAAGACGGTTGGCAATCTCCTCGGTGGAGTCGTAAGCACGCAGCTCATCCGCATACATCACGCGGCGCACCCGTTCTACGTCCTCTTTCGCAAGTCCCTCTCGCTGTACGCTCTCCAAATAACTCCACAAACGATCTAAAACGACCTCGGGTGTATCGGATTCACCCGAAATACAATTAAAGGCGAAACCCTCAGCCGAAGAATATCCGTGAGAGAAGGACGGCGTGATCAATCCCTCTTCAAACATCGTGTTATAAAATTCGCCCGATTGTGAAAACAACAGCTCGTTGAGCATCGTCATGGCAAAATCCCGCCGCAAGCGATCCTTGGGAGCTTGCGGAATGACCGCATCCTTAAAACCAATATTGAAAATCGGTTTGGAAACGTTCATACGTGCCTCAATCAAGCGTTCGTTTGGCAAATCGGTTTCGGTGGGGATCACGCGGCAAATCCGCCGATGTGAATCCTCCTTTTTGGGAAGCACGCGGTCGGCAACCGCCAAGATCTCCGCCTCGCTCACGTCCCCACAGATCACCAGCGCCATATTGGAAAGCTCGTAAAAGAGCGCATGCGCGCGGTAAAGCAGCTCGGGCGTGATCTTTTTGATCGACGCCACCGTACCGCAGATATTGTTGCGCACGGGGTGCGTATGATACATCGCGCGCAGGAGATTCTGATAGACTCGCTCCCATGGGCTGTCCTCGTACATGCGGATCTCCTCGGCAATGATCCCCTGCTCCTTTTTGACCGTCGCCTTTGTGAAATAGGGACGCGTCACAAAGGAGAGCAGCTCCTCCAGCGCTTGGTCAAAACGCGACGTACAGTTAAACAGGTATGCCGTTCGGTTGTAAGTCGTATAGGCGTTTGCATCCGCTCCAATGGCGGAAAAGGTCGCAAACGCATCACTGCCGTCGGCATTGTCAAAGAGCTTATGCTCCAAAAAATGCGCCACGCCATCGGGCAGTACTTGCTCTGCTTCCCCCTCGTTGAGCGCAAACCGATTATCAAGAGACCCGAATCGCACCGCAAACAGCGCGTACACCGAGGTCATCTTTTTGGGGAACAGATAAATATCCAATCCGCTTTCATGTGAAAGCTTGACATACGTTTCCCGCAAGAGGGGGGATGAATATTCAGTCCTCTTCATCGATCAGATCCTCCCCCTCTCCCGTCGTCCCGAGATAAAACACCGTATCGGTAACAAGGCAAGACGCCACGCGGATCACATCCTCACGCACCACACCTTCAAATCGGGAACGCGCATCCTCAATATCCTCGTCAATTCCGGAGAGGGCGCGCCCAAAATAGTAGCTCTCCAAAGCGACAGGACTGTCAGAGAGCTGTCGGTATGCATTGACAACCGACTCTTTTGCCGCCACCCATTCCTCGTCGGTAAAATCCCCATTGGCAATGGCACGGATCTGTAAAAAGATCTCCTCCTCTGCACGCGCACACTTGGCATCCTCCAAACCGCACAAAATCAGAATCGTTCCTTTATAGATATTGTAGATCGACGAGCAGGAATAACACAGACTCAGTTTTTCCCTCACGTTCATAAACAGCTTGGATACGGGAGAAACGCCGAGTAGCTCGTTGAGCAGCGTACACGCATAAAAATCCTTGTCAAGCAGCGTACAACCCGTTCGCAAACCGATGGCAAGATGCCCTTGCTTGATGGGAAGCACTTCTCCCGCGCGAAGTGTATCACGCGCAAAGGCGGAATGAGCGTCGAGAATAGGAGAGGCGGAAAGCGTTTGCTTCGCCACGCCCGACAGTTCCTGGGTAAGCGTTTTGTCAATCGCTTCGATCAATGCTTGCTCCGTCCTTGCCCCCACGTAAAACAGGTGCAGGGAAAGTGATTGTATCAGCTCTCTCCAATGGGCGGTCAATTGCTCTGCGGTCACCGCCATGACTTCCTCTTCACTTCCGTAAATCGGAATCCCCACAGGCTCGTTTTCGTACATCAGCGCACGGCAACGGTCGGCGGCATAGGATGCGGGATGATTCTTTTGCGCACGAATCGTGTCGCACTGGAGCTGTTTTTCGCTCTCCACGTAATGGGAAAGCAGCATCCCATTCTCATCCAGCGTCGGATGGAACAACAATTGCCCCATGACTTCCATGACGTCACACAAAAAAGAAGCTTTCCCCTCTTCGAGATATGCCTCTCCCAAAAGATTGGCACAAAGTCCCAAAATGCGGCAGTCCCCGCGATAGAAGTTGCGCACCGAAAGCTCGGTCCCGTACAAATAATCCAACCGACGGTTCAATGCCGCCACAGTGGGATAACGCTCGGTCCCGCGCAAGAGGACCGAGAACAAAAGAGACGTCAGATACGCCGTTTCGCGCTTGATGGGAAGCACCACCGAAAGAGAGAGCGTTTCTGCCTTGAATTTTTCCGTTTGACATATGCGGAGCGAAATGCGCTCCCCTACGGAAATCACATTTGGAATCATACGATGTTTTGATACCTATCTTTCAAAATCTTGTGTTAATAACGCTTGGTGCCGTCCGGCTCGGGATCGTTTGGAAATCCGTCGTCGACCCCCGGCGTGGGAGTGGGCGTCGGTTTGTCTCCACCCACGATGTCATCTGTGGTTTCGGTGGTCGGATCCTTTTGCGGTGCAGTGGTAACCGACTCCCGTGTTCCGGATGTTTCCGCACCGACGTCTGCCATCGGTGTGCATGCGGAAAGTAGCAGCACCAGCGCCGACAAAAGAATCAATATCCTGCGTTTCATCAAATACCGTCCTTGGCATCCGCATCCTTGAGATATCGGATGCAACGCTCGACTTCCTTAAGCCCCGTAGGATCCAGCCCCTCACTTTCCACCACGATGCGAAGTCCGTTCTCAATGGCGTACTTGCGCACAGCGGAAACGGGAGCATCTCCCTCACCCAAAGACTTTCCGCTATGATCCTTTAACCCATCCTTGAGATGGATCACTCGTACACGCCCTTTCAGTTGTTCCAGCAATTCGATCGGATCAAGACCCGCGACCCACACCCAGTAGGTGTCGATTTCAAATTCCACATTCGTGCGTACCAGCATTTCATCATATACGCGAACACCGTAATCGGTGGATTCGAACTCGAAATGATGATTGTGATAGCCGAGCATGATTCCCTCTTTGGCAAGGCGTGCGCCCGCATCCTTCAGAATGGCAAGGCACTCCTCCAACTTTTCACGTGTGGAATAATCGCCCCATGGAATGATGATATTCGTGTTACCGATTGCCTTGTGATAGGCAATCGTTTCCTCGATTTTCTCGGGTCGCAACTCATCCCAACCCGTGTGCGTACCGCTGACGGTCAACCCGTTTTCGTCCAACATCCGCTTGACTTGTTCTGCGGAGTGACCGAAAAAGCCCGCAAACTCCACAAATTTGTATCCCAAAGCCGCAACCTGCCGCAAAGCCTCCTCAAGGTTCTTTTCGGTAAGATCTCTGACGCTGTATAGCTGCAATCCGTATTCCATGGTATTCTCCTTTGCACATAAACAATATACCATTGTTATTATACAGGATAAGTGAAAAAAAGTCAACAGCATCCATATATTTTTTACGGAATTCAAAAAAGAGCCTTACCTGTGCAAAGCTCTTTTTGTAATGTGATTTAATACATCGATGCAGAAGCAACGCGGAAGGTTGCCGTTTTAAATGTGGGGATATCCTCCTCTGCAACGTAGGTGAAAATTTTGACCTGCTGACTTTGACCTGCTCCGAGATCACTGATATAGACCGTATCCGTTTCGATCCGCACGCCGCCCGCAGTCACCGCCTCGATGGTAAAATTGAAGGAATGCTTGACATCGCTCTTGTTCGTCACGGTCACTGTCAGCGAAGTATCGGTCCAATATTCATCTTCCACGACGGTAAATGTTCCAAAGCGGACATTCACCGCATCGGCAAGAATCTCTGCGGTTTTGTCTCCCGTCATATAATCCAGCTCCTCCAAGCTCTCGTCGATCGCCGCCGACCATGCTGCTTGCAGAGAGAACGTTATGACGATGGAGAGAACTCCCAGTACCAATGCCGTGACAGATTTCCCTTTTCCCAGCCGTTTGGCAAGTCCCACACCGCCAAAAACAAGCGCAAGCACACCAAGGACAAATGCCGCATTATTCACCACAGGAATAAAGGATGTACAAACGCCGATGATACCCAGCACAAATCCCGCCGTTACCATACCGCTTCCGTGCTTTCCGATCGGTGCTTCCGATTGTGATTCTTCACCTTGAAACAACTCTTTCTTTTCTTCTTCCATTTTTTCTTCCTCCTTGTCCATTATATCCCGAAACGGGATGTTTTTATTATACCATTATGGGATAATAATGTCAAGGGGGTGTTAAAAAATGAGATTGAAATTTTTGCGGAAAAAGCTTGGAATCTCACAATTAAAGCTCGCAATGGATCTGAATATGAATCAAAATAGCATTAGCCGATACGAGACGGGTGAGCGCGAGGCAGACTATGCCACGTTGATCAAATTTGCAAATTACTTCAATGTCTCCATTGATTATCTTTTAGAACGAACCGATAACCCTGCGTGGTTGCCGTAAAAAACACAGGGCAGAGTGTCAAATGCGTTTTTCGCATTTCGATACTCTGCCCCTTTTTGTAATTTATGCTTGCAACGTCCGAATTGCCGCGCGGATCTCGCTTAATGAGTATCCGTAACGCGAAAGTGATGCAGTCATGCGGCGAAGCTCGTCCGCGTTTTGCGGAACTTCGCCGTATTTTTTTTGGATCAGCGTCGCGCAGTTGGTTTCGAAATCGATCTCTTCCAAAATCTCGCCAAGCTCTGCCAACACCTCCGAAGAAAAGCCTCGACTCCACAAATGCGCGCTGATGCGTCGGGAGCCCCAAAGCTTGCGAACACATTTTTCCACCTCGCGGCGCAGGTCACTCTCCTCGTCGATGAGTCCCATCTGCTGCAATCTCTCTGCCGCCGCCGTGGCAATCTCGCGGGAAAATCCGCGCTGCACCAGCTTGCGCGAAAGCATTTGCACAGAGTTTGCGCCATAGGAGAGTAAATTTTCGCCGCTGCGCAGAGCATGGCAAAGCTGTGAAGCCTCCTCCAAACGCTCATAGGTCTCCTCGGAAATGACTCCGCGCGCAGGCTTTAAATCGCAATACTGCTCCATTGTCAGGGGCAGACTTTTTTGCTCCCGATGTTCCCCGCTTTCGAGAAGCACCTGCACCAAGACCTCGGCACCGTCATTTTGCGCACGCAAGGAGCGCACGGTGATGGTCAGCGGCATCGCTGTTGAAAGGACGCTTGGATTATTCGTCATCCTCACCGCCGTCACCCGAGAGACGGAGATCGAAATCGTCCTCATCCTCGTCGTCTACGTCAAATTCCTGATCCATCGTCATCTTTGCCTGATCGCTCATCTCGCGGACCTTTTGTTCGACCTCAGCCATCATTGCGGGATTGGTCTCAAGCAGCTTGCGTACGTTTTCCTTACCCTGTCCGATGCGTTCGCCATTGTAGGAGAACCAAGAGCCGCTCTTTTTGATGATATCCAGCGCGATCGCAAAATCCAGAACCTCACCCGAGAGAGAGATGCCCTTGCCGTAGAGAATATCGAACTCTGCCACGCGGAACGGGGGCGCGACCTTATTCTTGACGATCTTACACTTGACGTGGTTACCGTAAACATCGTTGCCGTCCTTGAGCTGCTCGGTCTTACGGACGTCGATACGAACCGATGCGAAGAATTTGAGCGCACGTCCGCCCGTGGTGGTTTCGGGGTTGCCGTAGATAACGCCGACCTTTTCGCGGATCTGATTGATGAAGATAACCACGCAATTGCTCTTGGAAATGACGCCCGAGAGCTTACGCATTGCCTGCGACATCATTCTTGCCTGCACGCCGACCATGGACTGTCCCATGTCACCCTCGATCTCCTGTCTCGGAACGAGTGCCGCGACAGAGTCCACGACGATGGCATCCACAGCGCCCGAGCGTGCCAATGCCTCGCAGATTTCAAGCG
>JAZQXI010000065.1:0-14021 GCA_045632805.1 Eubacteriales bacterium
CCGTTAAAGAGGAAGCCTGCAAAGTGCGGGCGGTTTGACTTGTTGATGCACTCGCCCAAAGATCCCGAAGAGGAGTACAGCACCATGAGAGGCACTTCATTTTCGGGATTGGTCGGATAAATCAGGTGCGAATAGAGATTAAAATCGATGGGAGAGCCATCGGGCTTGACGCAATCGGTGATCGTCTCTGCCTTGGTATGCCCCACCTTGATGTACTGACCGTTTTCATTATCCACGGTCTTCCCTGCAGCATCGCTGTACCAGACGGGAGACGTTCCGTCAAAACCTGTTTGAGTCGCTTTGCGCGTTCCGTCTGCATGTACCCACTTAACGATACTGGACGCCTTGACACCACGGAAGTCGTTGTTCCAATTCGAAACGATCTCCTCAAGCGTGCCGTCAACACCGTGCTTATCCAGCTCGAAGTAAACGTCATTCAAGCGCACGTCGTAGCCCGCGGGAACCGTGAGCGTATCGACGTAGGTACCCGCCTCAAAAACAGCGGTATCCTTGAAATAGTTGCCTGCTACTGCTTTGGCACGCAAAAGCTGTGTGGACCACTCCAATGCAGGACTCTTTGCCTTTGCGTCATTGAGGTAGTCAGCAACAACAACCGCATAGCCACGCGCAAGCATGGATTTGATGATGCTCACGTCGCTGTCGGTTCCCACACGCTCGGTGTTGGTGTTGACAACGTACATGATCACGGCGGTGGCGCCCTCGGTCATAAAGCCCGCTTTTGCCTTGCCGTGCGTGGTGTTGTCATAATAGACCGTGACTTCATACGGAATACCGATGTAGCCGTCGTTGTCAAAAGTCTGTGTTTCCCCTTGCATAAAGGGAGAAAGCTCGCTGCTTTCTTTGATGGTGCTCATGGCATCCTCCTTGCTTTCATTGACTGCAGTTTCCGCAAACGCCGCAAAATCGATTACGGGAAGCATCGGAACCAGCATACAAATCAGCAGAAGTATACTCAAAAGCCGCTGTCTTGTTCTCATAGGTCTTCTCCTTTCAACCTAAAAAATAAGGCAGGCAACGGATCCTTGGTGTTTGATTTTTGATCGTTACGGTAGGTATCCGGTCCTGCTTATTTTAATTGTAACATATTTTTTGCTTTTTGCAATACCATATTTTACGATGGTTGTGTCATATTTTCCGATTTTTGGTGACTTTTTTGTTACAAAATCACTTTCAAAGTCCCGCCTCTGCAAGCTCCTTGGCGCTTACCATCTTTTTCTGCGCTCGATAAAAGGTATTCATACTGGTAAAGCCACACATTTGTGCTGCCTTTCCAACAGCAATCGTCGGATCTTTTTTTAGAATACGATAGTATTCCACCATACGGCAGGTATTCAAATAATCCGTAAAGCGCGTGCCCATAAACTCATTGAAAGAAGCGGAAAAGTAATTGGGAGAATACCCGAACTGCTTTGCAACCTCGTCAACCGTCAATTTTTCCGTACAATGCTCGTAGATGTATTTCACCGCACGTAGCATCTGCTCAGGATGCTTCTCCATTCCCTTTTTGGGAAACGGCTCGTAATACTTTCGCATCAAATGTGCCAGCGTATCGACAAACGCCCATTTGCAAAGGGGTGAATCTCCGTCCCACGTCTCTTTGGCGTATTGCAGGTAGCGTTTCACGTATTCAAATCCTTCAACACGTGCATTATGCGTTGGGAAAGAAAGATTTCCTAATTGATTGATCTCCGTAAAATACCCCGGGCTGATAACTACAATATAGCATTCTACATCCGTATTATAAAAAAAACGGTGCGGCTCCAGACTGTTCAAAAATCCAACCTCGCCCTCGTGCAGGATCCGAGGTGTTCCGTTGACCTCAAACTTGATCTGTCCACGGGTGCAAAATGCAAATTCGATGGCATAGTGAAATCCCGGAAAAGGGCCCGGCACACTCCACCCCGCCTCTCCCTCGCGGCGCTCAAAATAAATCCAATCCTTGTGATCACTGATCTTTTCGTACCATGCGCGAATCATTTACCTTTCTCCTTTTTGAAATTGGGGATCATAAATTCCCTTTGTGCGGGATCAGCGGCAAGCACGCCGTCTCTTTCAAATTTTTTCTGTGCCCGATAAAAGGTGTTCATGCTTCCAAAACCACACATCCCCGCTACCTTTCCGATTGAAAGCTCGGGATTCTCCTTGCGGATACGGTAATACTCGATGATGCGGCAGATATTCAGATAATCCGTAAAGCTCGTACCCATCAGCTCATTAAAAGAGGTGGAAAAATAGTTTACAGAATAGCCAAAACGTGCCGCTAATTCCCCAAGTGTCAGTTTCTCCGTGCAATGCTCGCAGATGTATTTGACGGCATCCAACAAAACTGCACTTTGCTTTTCCATTTCACGCTTGGGAAAGCTTGGATAATGTGTGGTCATCAGATACGCAATGGTCTCGGCAAACGCACGCTTACAAAGGAGCGAATCGGGATCCCAGCGGTCGATCATATAATCCAAATACTGCTTGATCGAATCAAATGCTTCGCATTTTTCGATATGCGACGGGAAAGAGATCTCTCCAAGATGATTGACGTCGGTAAAAAAGCTTTGACTGATCAGCACGATATAGCACTCCACCCCGGGATTATAGTAATATCGGTGCGGCTCGCGGGTGTTCATAAAGCAAATTTCCCCCTCACGGAGCGTATGTAGCTTTCCGCTGATCACAATCTCCAATTCTCCGCCCAAGCCAAACGCAAATTCGATGGAATTGTGAAAGCTTGGAAAAACATTTTTATTCTTCCCAAAAAATCGACCGTAATGATGCGCAAAATAAATGCTGTCCTTTTGATCGCGAATCTTTTCGTACCACGCACGGATCATCCCCTGAGCCTCCTTGCTTTTTTCTTCAGTATAGCATACTTTTTTCCACAATGCAAGCTATTTTCTCGAAAAAGCCGATGTGTCACATTTTCATAACACATCGGCTTGGTTTATGCCTCCACGTTCTCAGCGGGCGGTTGCTCGTTGCCGCCGCGCAAGAGGATCTCAAAGCAGGCATCGTCGTTCAACTCGATCCGAACCCCTTCCACATGCAAAAAACGCGCCGTGGCAAAATTGTAGGAGGAGATCGGGCGATCCAATGCATCGTCCGATTGTGCGCAAACGTAGATCTCATCCCCCTCAATGGCGCTGATGATTACAGTGTGATACCAATCCCCCTCCGAATTGGCGTATTGCACCACGTCACCAAGCTGTGCCTCCTCGCGCTCAACGACACGGGCATAAGGACCTGCTCCGCCGTTTTGCTCGGCAAAATCCGCACTTCCCGTGATAAAATCGTAAAAATACTCCACGCTGCTCCATGCGGGGGAACGCTCCTCGGGTGAGATGTAATACCATCCAAAATCGGGCGTGTAGTTCATGGTGCAGCTCCCCGCGAGGATACATTGCGACACGAAATTGGTACAATTCCCTCCGATGCCCGTAAAATCGATGAAAAGCGGATTGCGCCGCAACGCCCACGTTCGCGCATACTCCACGGCGCGCTCGCGATTGTAGGGTTTGGTGATCAGCATATAAAAAGCCCTCCTTGCATGTTTTCGCTACAGTATATGCGAAACCTGCGAGAAGGGCTATTTTTATTTCACGTAGCCGTCGTAAAGTGTCTTTGCGTCCTTCATAACCTCATAAGCGTTCGGAGTCATGCCCGTTACGGCAATATAGGTCTTTCCGTCCGCGGTTTTGGCAAAGCTGACCAGAGAGTAGATATACGGGTCGGAATCACTTCCCACGCCAAGTGTACCCGTTTTGCCGCCGAACAGCGTTGCGCCGTCGAGCGAAAACGCACCAAATTTCTTTTCATAAGCATAGATACGGCTGGTTTCTTTCTCCTCGCGCTTATTATTGAAAAGCGAGCTGTAATAGGTCATCTTCCATCTTGCGTAGGTTTCACCGTCCGGCTCCAACCGTTGGATATAGAATAGATGCGTCTTGGCGGACAAAATGTCAACGATCAAAGGGCAATCCAATGCATACATCATGATCGCCGCCATATCCGCCGCAGTGGTATAGTTACTGTCGCTTTCGTGACCGATGACATTATCAAACTTGGTGTTTTGCAAGCCAATTGACTGTACCTTTTGATTCATCAAGGCAACCAGCTTTTGTTCGGCAACCGCAAGCGGATCTTCCGCATATAATGCATGAACCGCCAACATCGTGCAATCGGCATCGGATTCCACACCGATTCCATAAAGCAGATCTCTGATCTTGATTTTATCACCTACCGTAAAGCCGAAGCATCCCGAATCTTTATATGCACCTGTGGTAACATATTCGCGCAATTCGGTGGTCATTACCATCTCACGATCAAGATCTGCCTCGGTCAAGGCTTCGCAAAGCACGATCAGGGTCATTACCTTGGTCATGGAGGCGGGATTGAAGCGCACATCATGCCCTTTTGACGCCAAAATCGCGCCCGTTGCGGCATCGACCAGCACAGCATGCTCGGAGGTGAGTTCATCCGTCAGCGTCTGCATCCCCTCCCCCGCAAACGGCAGAGCGGGGATCGCGCCGCCCGAAAAAACAGGAACGGACGGAATGGGATCATCGGGTTCATCGGGCTCGGAATCGTTCGGTTTTTGCGGTTCGTTCGGTTCGTCACTCGTGTTTTGCTCGGGTGTCGAAACGGGTGGCAGGATCGTGCGCACAACCAAAAAAGCGGTAATGGCAACGATCAAAACACTCAATATGATGAAAAAGATCGCCAGAAAAAGTTCGGGATCCTTCTTTTTTACAGTTTGTTTCGGCGTTATGCTTTGGTTCACTCTTTAACATCCTTTCCAAGTGATTCATCTATCAAAAATTGTACCCGAAAACGCCACCAATGTCAAGGTATTTTCCCAAACATTTTTAAAAAATTATCTTCAAAAAACGATTGACAGCGGCATCAAATTATGTTACAATATCATCACAGGATAGTTTACCTGTCACATCACACACAAGGAGATACATGATTATGAAAAAATGGAGATGCACCGTTTGCGGTGAAATCGTTGAATCGGACGTTCGTCCCGACAAGTGCCCCCTTTGCAAGGCTCCCGGCGAAAAGTTTGAAGAGGTTGTGGAAAGCGCTGAAATGACTTGGGCAGCTGAACACATCGTTGGCGTAGCCAAGGATGCTCCCGCAGAGATCATCGAAGGTCTGCGTGCAAACTTTCAGGGTGAATGCACCGAGGTTGGTATGTATCTGGCAATGGCAAGAGTTGCTCACAGAGAGGGCTACCCCGAAATCGGTCTTTACTGGGAAAAGGCAGCTTATGGAGAGGCTGAGCACGCTGCAAAATTTGCAGAGCTTCTCGGTGAGTGTGTCAGCGATTCCACCAAGCAGAACCTGACCGTTCGTGTTGAGGCTGAAAACGGCGCTACCGCCGGCAAGTTCGAGCTTGCAAAGATGGCAAAGCAGCTCAACCTCGACGCCATCCATGACACCGTTCACGAGATGGCTCGCGACGAGGCTCGCCACGGCAAGGCGTTCGCAGGACTTCTCAAGAGATATTTCGGCGAATAAGCAGACAGATCGGTCTCAATGCTCTCCAATGAGCATTGAGACCTTTTTTCTTATACGCTATGCGAATTTTGCGATTATTTTTTTAAAATTCTTTTGAAAATGCGGTTGACATCATCAAAAAAGTATGTTAAAATTAAATCAGAAAAATTTATACATACGGAGGGTCATCATGGGACTTTTTAAGAAGAAACCGAAAGATGAAAAAAAAGAAGAAGTAAAGGCTGTTGCCGCTGAACCTGTTGTTGAAAAGAAAGGCCCTTCCATTCGTGACGTCAAGGTTCCCGCCGCAAAGCCTGCCGCAAAGGCACCCGAAAAAGCGCCTGCAAAAGCAACCGCCCCCAAGGCAACCGCTGTAAAAGCAACGCCTGCAAAGACGTCTGCCAAGGCAACTGCTACTAAAGCTCCTACCACTAAAACAGCCTCCAAGGCACCGGCAAAGACCACTGTTGCCAAGGCAAACACCACGGCGATCCCGATCATTCCCCGCCCCTTCTTTATGAAGACAGACGAGGACGTCCGCATCGCGTTCGATGAGGCAATTGCGGCGGCTGATGCGCAAATCCTCAAAAACGGCGCAAAGGCTGTTGGTAAGTATGAGTTTGAGCTTGAGGTAGACGGTTATCACTTCTATCTGATCGCAAACAACGGTCAGGTGCTGTTCGACAGCCCCGGCTTCACCACGCTCATCGGTGCGCTCAAGGGTATTGAAACCTTTAAAAAGACGGTTGCAGAGGGTACCTTTGATATCCGCGTGGACAAATACAACCGCTACCGCTTCATTCTGGAGCGCAAGTACTTTGGCGAAAACTACACCACCAAGGATCAGTGCCAGAAGTGCGCGGAATCGGTCAAGAATTTTGCAAACAACGCAAAGATCATTCGCTTTACCCCCTCCAAGGATGCCGTAAACGAATTTGAGGCTGCAAAGAACGCAAAGCGCCGCCCCGACGACATCGACTGGAAGGCTGTTGAGGCAGCCGAAAAGAAGGCTCCTCGCATGGGTAAGTTTGAAATCTGCAAAGAGGAAGATCAATACACCTTCTATCTGCTTGCAAACAACGGTCAGATTCTCTACTCCAGCCGTTACTATGCATCCGAAGCGGCTGCTCGTAAGGGTGTTGAGTCCTTCAAGCGTGCTGCATACGTTGGCAACTTCTTCGTTGACCGCGACAAGTTTGGTAACTACCGTTATGTTCTTAAGAACATCGGTTCTGCCCCCTCCTTTATCGGAGAATCCTACGACAACAAGCCCCAGTGCGAAAAGATCATCGACTCGGTGAAAAAGTTCATCGTTTCGGCATCTGTCGAGCTGGAAGAGAATGCATAACAGAAAAAGAACAGCGCAAGAGCATTTCGCTCCTGCGCTGTTCTTTTTGGTTATTCTTTTGGATTGGATTATTGCTTCATAACCTTTTCCTTCATAATGGTCATGCGCATGAAGATGATGCACACGACGCACAGAAGAAGCGAGATAAGAGAGAGAATTTGCTGACCGAAGACAGGAATCCCGAAAAAGGTATTCCCCGCTGCCTGGATTGCGTCAAGGATCTTACCTGCTACAACCGAACACAAAAAACCGCATACGCCACTGATACAGTTTTGAAGCGCCATTGCCTCCGCGATATATTCGGAGTCCACGTAGCTGTAGGTCATGTTAAAGGCATTCTGCCCGCAACCTGCGCTACAGATGGAATACAGGATTGTATAGCCGATGATAAGGAACCATGTCTGCTCCGTGGTAAAGACGTTGCACGCAAACGCCGCAATGGCAAAGAACATGGAAAGATAAAATCCGGACGCAAAGGATTTCTTGTCGGAATATTTTCCAAAGATCGAGGTTGCGGGAATACGCACGACATTACCCACCATGGTAATAATTTGCACCAAAAGGACCGTCATAGCAAGACCGTTTCCGCTTGTATCGGTCTTAAAGGTTCCCAAAAAGCCGATGGTAAAGTACTGTGCCGACTTCCAAAGAGTTGCGATGATGACAAGACGAATGAAGTTTTTATTGCCAAAGGTATGCGAAAGAATATCGCCCCAATTCTTTTTCTTTTGATGTGCCAGCTCCTCAGGGCTCTCCTTTTTGATTAGGATCAAGCAGATAAATTGACAGATATTGGAGACCAAAGCAGCGCCCGCGAGAAACAAAAAGCCACCTGCGAGATTTCCGCCTGCCTCAAACCAGTCGAACACCGCCCCCATAACAAGCGAGAAGATGATACCACCGATGAGAGATATGATCTCCTTGTTTCCCGAATAGGACGCGCGCTTTTCGGGATGGACATAGCTGTTTGCCCACTGAAACAGGTATGTAGACACCAAATATTTGCTCATGTAAGCGCCGATGATGAACACATAAACCAGCACGCGGCGCAAATTGGCATCGATTCCGATAAACGGCAAGAGATACAGTGCAAAGAACAGCATCTGACCGATTCCATCGCAAATCAAGATCATTTTCTTTTTGCTTCCCCGTTTACTTGAAAGGAGCAAGGAACACAGTTGGAAAATAAATGCGAGTGAAATGAAGGATGAGATGATTCCGATGTCTCCATCCTTAAAGCCAACGCTGGAAAGCAGTTTTGCGAGAAATGCATCCGCTACCAGGAGCGCTACGAAATACTCGAACATACACTCCAACATATATGCAATTCTTGAACGTTGATATTCTGGTGAAGAAAAGTCCTTTTCCAAAACGATCACTCCTTTTTTTGAAAACGCTTCCTATATTATACAGAACTTCCGTTTAAAAGTCAAGTAATATTTTTGAAAAAGTAGATTTTATGTCCGAAAAAGTGATTTTTTTTACAGCCATAAAGCAATCTCACAAAATTGATATGTTTTATATTCAAATTGATTTATTTTTTATCTGTGATTGACAATTAAAATTGCGTATGCTATAATGCAGTTGAAGAATTCCCTTATCAATTTAAATTTTAAACAAAAAAGGAGTCTATGATGAAAAAGATCAACGTCAACACTCAAAAAAAGCACGCGATCTCCCCGTATCTTTATATGCAATTCATGGAGCCCCTCTCCAATGCCGACTCTTCTGTGGATGCCGCTTGGGACTATATCCATGACTGTTGGCAGCCCTGCGTTGTGGACGCGATCAAGGAACTCAACCCTACGATGATCCGTTTTGGCGGTTGCTTTGCTTCCTATTATCATTGGAAAGAGGCGGTTGGTCCTCGCGAGAGCCGCGTTCCCATTCTCAATCAGTGCTGGGACGGCGTTTACTCGAACCAAGTGGGTACGCATGAGTTTATGGAGCTTTGCCGCGAGGTTGGTGCTGAACCATTGATGTGTGTCAACACCGAGTCCGACGGACGTATGCATTGGGCATACCCCAAGGCAGGTCAGGATCGATTTGGTACCGCTGAAGAAGCCGCAGAGTGGGTTGCTTACTGTAACGATCCCGACAACGCGCTTCGTAAGTCTCACGGTGTAAAGGATCCCTACAATCTGCGTTACTGGCAGATCGGCAACGAGACCTCCTATGACAAGAACGGATATGGCGCTGAAAAGTCTGCCGAGGTTGCCGCGAAGTTCGCAAAAGCCATGCGCGCGGTTGACCCCTCGCTCAAACTCCTTGGTTGGGGTGACGATTTCCGCCGTTTTGACGAAAAATGGGCACAAAAGCTTTGTGAAGTTGCAGGTGACGACATTGACATCGTTGCATATCACTACCACTATGAGACCTATCCTCGCGAGCTGAAGGATCAGATGGAAAACAACAACTACCGCAAGGATCCCCAACGCACGTGGGACAACCTGATGACGATGTATCAGTATATGCAGACTCGAATCGACCAGATGCGTGAGGCAGTTGCTCCCTACGGCAAGAAGCTGGCAATGACCGAGTCTCACTTCAATCTCCCCGGCAGAAACCGTAACGAGATGCTCTCCTCCTGGGCAATGGGTGTGGCATACGCGCGCAGTCTGAATACGGTTGAACACAACTCCGATATCATCGACATCGCAACCTCCGCGGACTTCTTCGGTACCCGTTGGCAGGTCAATGCGATCCTCTTTAACGCGCCCATTGGTCCCAACACACGTGCATACCTGCAGCCCGTTGCCGAGGTTATGAAGCTGTTCCGTCACCACATTGGTGCGCACGCTTTGGATGTATCCGGTCTTGAGGCACAGGATATCACCGCCAGCCTCTCCGCTGATGGCAAAACCGCATATCTGCACGTGGTCAATCCTTCCGCTCACGCAGAACAGCCCATCGAGATCTCGATCGACGGTAAGATCGTCAAATCTATGAAGATCTTTGAGATCGCAAAGAATCCTACCGACGAGATCATGATGACCTGCCCCGATCTCTTCAAGCCCGAAGAAAAGACGGTTGAGGGTGCAAGCTACACGATGCCTGCGGCAAGCGTTGCGGCAATTGAGGTTTCACTTGCCTGAATCAAAAACAAAAGATCCGTCGCTTTTTTGAAGCGGCGGATTCTTTTCTAAAGCAAAAAAAGAGGACGTCCGAAGCATCGGTACGTCCTGCTTTTTTATCAAATGGTCATAACACTGATGATGATGTTGAGTGCGATGGTAATCAACACAATGATCACAGCCACAGCGATGGTGACCTTGGAAAGAACCTTGTCCATAGAAGATCCCTTGGTTTTGCCAAAGAAGGTTTCAGCACCGCCTGCGATGGTGCCGGAGAGGCGCTTATCTTTTGCGGACTGCATAAGAACGACAACTACCAAAATAACGGCAAAGAAAATGAGCGCACCGCCCAGAACATACTGAAGCGTGCCGGACAGAGTAAGAGCAGAAATCATAATAACCTCCAAGAATTGCTATTTTGCGTCCGACCTTGATCGGAGCTTATAATCACTTTCTATATTCTATCATATCTCTTTGAAAATTGCAATAGTTTTTTGCGATTTTTTTATTTTTTTCAAGAATCTTTTTGCGTTTTTGGAGAACATTGTTCATACCCTGCGTGAAAAGTTGCCGTTTTTGACGCAAAACCTTGACAAATTTTGATTTTGTGGTATCATGAAGGCAAGAATTTTTCGAGGTGAACATCATGCAAGAATCTGCTCTTTCCATTTTGCAATCCAAACAACTCTTTGTCTTTGACCTTGACGGAACCGTCTATCTGGATGATGTGGTCTTTCCGTTTGCGGTGCGTTTTATCCACAATCTCCGTGCTTGCGGCAAGCGCATTCTGTTTTTTACCAACAACGCATCTCACTCCCCCGAATTTTACTTGACTCGACTGACTCGCATGGGATTTGACCCGCGGCAGAGTGAAATTATGACCTCCGGTGACGTAACCGCTGAGTTTTTGCTCCGTCACCGCAAGGGCGCACGCGTATATTTGATGGGAACCGAGGATCTGATTCAAAGCTACCGTGCCCGCGGGATCAATCTTGTAGAGGTTGGAGAACCTGCCGACATTGTCATTACCAGCTTTGATACCTCTCTGACTTACAAAAAGATGGAAAACGCTTGCACGCTGATCCGCAACGGCGCGGAATATCTTTCCACACATCCCGACTTCAACTGCCCAACACAAAACGGTCCTATCCCCGATAGCGGCGCGATCTCGGCGTTTGTCACAGCCTCCACAGGAGTGACTCCCACCTATTTTGGAAAGCCCTATCCCCAAACGGCGGAAATGATTTGCGAAGCGACGGGCATTGACAAGTCCGAAATGTGTATCTTCGGAGACCGACTTTACACTGATATTGCACTCGGCAAGAAAAACGGGATCACCTCGATCTTAGTCTATTCGGGAGAGACACAAAAAGAGGACGTGGAGCGCGCCGAGGATGCCGACAAGCCTGACCTGGTCTTTGATTCGCTGGATGACGTGGATCGGTTAATGTTTTCATAATTTGATATTTTTAGGAACTGCTTTCATGGCAGTTCCTTTTTGGACACCGGAAAGATCAAATCATTTTTCCAATCGCCTCTGCGATATGTGCCACGGTATCGGACGCCACCATACTGATGGGATTGCAATCCCTTTCGGCAAGCTCACCCGCAAGCCCTGCGATATAAGCTCCGCAAGCTACGGTCAACGGTGTCACGGGAGAATAACCGAGAAGCCCCGCAAGAATTCCCGACAACACATCCCCGCTCCCTGCCGTTGCCATTCCCGCGCATCCGCGATCGACCAAAATGGCAGTATCTCCGTCTGTTACAACCGTACAGCATCCCTTGAGAAGAAGAACCACTCCGTATTCCTTTGCAAAGCGCATGGCATGCCCGATGGGATCTTTCATCGTTTCTGCCATTGGAATACCGCTGATGCGCTCAAATTCCTTAAGGTGAGGAGTCAGAACAACCTTGCAAGCGGTATGCTTCAAGATGTCAGCACCAAGCTCCGCCAAGGTGTTAATGCCATCGGCATCGATGAGAAGCGGAAGCGCGCCCTTTTCAAGCAGATAGTGAAGAATCTTTGTATGTTCTTTGGAGTGTCCCCAGCCCATTCCAACGGCGATTGCCGCCTGACGGGTAAGAAGCGTATCCAAAATGGCGGAATCGAAGCGCATATGCCCCGTTTCATCGGACGGGATCGGCAACAGCGTGCTTTCGAGCAGGTACGGAGCCACGGCATGCGTCACCGATTGCGGCACAGCGAGCTGAACGACACCGCATCCCGCACGCAAAGCAGATGCACTCAGATTGGCAAGCTTGGATGCTCCCGCATATTCGATACTACCGCCCATGACGGTCACATATCCGTAAGTTCCCTTATGCGAGGATTGCTTGCGCGCGCATAGAATCCCGTCAAAATCATGCGCCTCGGCAAGAAACACCGTTGGCGCCGGCATTGGGATCCCAATATCCACGTTGGTACGCGCTTTGATGTGATCTTTGGCATTGCCTAAAAAGAGTCCGGCTTTATACGTACCGATGGAAACCGTGAGGTCGGATCGCACTGCGAGATCTCCCATTCCGTTATCTCCATGCAATCCGCTGTTGATATCAGCGGAAATCACGCGTTTTGCCGTTTGATTGATCTGCTTGATTGCATCGGCAACAAGTCCGGACGGCACACCGTAAAAGCCGGTTCCGTAGATACAATCGACCACCGTATGATAGGATGAAAAATCCGTTCCCGCAGAATACGTACGGATTTGGACACCGAGAGCTTTGCATTTTTCATAATAATAGCGTCCGTCATCGGAAAAACGCTCGTCAAAGAGATAGACGGTGCATGCGTTTCCCCTCTCTTGCAAAAGCATTGCCAAGGCATAGCCGTCGCCCGCGTTGTTTCCCGCTCCACAAACGATAGCGGTCTGCCCGTTCCACTCAGTGGAATCTAAGATCCCTTTGGCGGCACGCAGCATCAACTCTTGCCCCGAAGTACCGCTTGCAATGGTCGCGGCGTCACAAGCACGCATGGTGGCAACGTCGGTAACAGGTATCATGTCGTCTCCCTCCCATCCTTTTTTTATATTTTATCACATCCCCATCAATCTGTCAACAAATTACCATATTTTTAGGGGTTCCATTTTGCTCGCTTTCGGCTTATAATATAAGTAAGATATCACCGAAAGGAGTGACCTTTGCATGGAACTGATTCGTATCAGCGACCGCAAGCTGAAGATCATGCTGACTCCGACGGATATGCGCCATTTTGAGTTGAATCCCGACACCTTTGGTGAGGACAGTGCGGGAATGCACCGTTCCTTCCGACTGCTTTTGGAAGAAGTGAAAAAACAAACGGGCTTTGAGGCGGATGACCGTCAGATCTCCGTACAATATTTCCCCTCGCGCGAGGGCGGTTGCGAGATGTTTATCAGCCGTGTTCCCACCGTTTGTGACACAGGCGGAGTCCCCACCGCACATTCCTCCACCCAATCCCTTCAAGTACGGCAGCAAAACATTCGCAATGCCTTTCACCGTGAATGTGCCTATCGCTTTGAAAGTCTTACGCGCCTTTTGACGGTTTGCCAACGGCTTTCACAAATCGGTTACATAGGAAGCAACAGTGCCTACTGCGATGATCGCGACCGCTATTATCTTTTGTTGAGCATCCTTGCGGAAAGCCCGTTTTCTATCCCGCAGGAGCTTTCTTTTATCGCGGAATACGGTACGATTGAAAACACCGCACTTTTAAAAATCTATTTAAAAGAGCATGGAAACGTGATCTGTCAAGAAAACGCTATCTATCAGCTTGGACGGCTTGGGTGAATGATAGTGGGTGCCTCAAATGTGTTTCGCATTTAAGGCACCCACTATGATATTATTAAATTACGCACCCATGCAATCACGAATAAACTACTGCTTTGCTCGTGCAGATGCCATCGGCGTTGTAGGTGTAGGAGAATGAGCTCCGGCTACAATTTTATCATACCATATTTTTAATGGCTTGTCAAGAGAAAAGGTGCCCCACCTCAAATGAGGTGGGGCGGAGTTGTACTTCTATAAATAATTATTCATTTGTCTTCGATGAATTCTGCGCCAATACGTATAAATGCTCTGCCGTGTGGAGCTTCCAGATAATTTAT
>JAZQXI010000066.1:0-4887 GCA_045632805.1 Eubacteriales bacterium
TTTTAGTCTCCGAAAATGATCTTGGTGGAGAGGTCGTTTGCCTTGTCCATGCTGGCCTTTGATACTTGTTCGTTGAACTTGGTATAGATGTTGAGCGAGGTTTGGACGTTGGAATGGCCGAGGAGTCCTTGAAGCGTTTTGGCGTCTGTGCCGGAGCGGTACTGAAGGTAGGAGAAGGTATGACGGAGCTGATGCGGCGTGGCGTTTATCCCGGTTGCCTTGGCGTACTGCGCCCACCGCTTGACCACGGCGGTCTTGGATATGGGCGTGTCCCCTCCGAACAGATAGTCGCTTGCCTTCATATTGGATACGTAGGCCTTCAGCTTGTCTCGGAGGATGGGCATGATGGGGATGGCTCTGACAGAACTTGTGGTCTTGGTTGCCTTGATCTCGGCCTGATTGACGGGGAAGGTGACGGCCTTCGTGACGAAGATGAGGTTCTTATCGAAGTCGATGTCTCTCTTTTGGAGAGCAAGAGCCTCTCCCTTTCGCATACCCGTAAATATAAGAAGGAAGGGAAACATTCCAAACGGCTCGTCTGCGTTGTCGTAGATGGTTTTGATTTCCTCGTCGGTGATGGGGTCCTTTTGTTCGGGCTTTTTCGCCTTCTTCGGGATTTTGGTTCCGGCCGCGAAGTTTTGAACGTTGATTCCATTTAGGATTGCCTCGTCGCAGACGAGGGAGGCAAGCACCTTTACCTTTGCTATCCCGGATCGGGAATACTTTTGGGCGGCCAGCTCTTCAAGGAGGGAAGAGAAGCGAAGGGGCGTGATGTCCTCGATGTCGAAAGCGAAAAGGTCACGCAGCTTATAGGAGGCGTAGAGGTAGGACTTATAGGTGGCGTCCTCCACCTCGCGCTCCTTCTTCTCAAGAACGACGTTGACGATGGCTCCGAAATTGTGCTTGGCCTTATGCTGTTCGTCTTGATAGGCGAGGAGCTGTCGATTGATGTCGGCGATGGCCTTTTTTTCTGTTGGCTCCGCGCTGTAGAAAAATATTCTCTTTCCCTCGATTGTGACCGTTTTTACCCAACGGCCGTCTGCTCTTTGCTTCATGTGTGTGTCTCCTGTGTGTGTGTTGTCCGAAAATTAGGACTATTTTGATTTTATGCGTAGAAAATGAGACGGGAATTTCGTGCAAATTGCCGTCTTGACAATTCCGAAATTTCGGAATATAATGATTATGCGAAAGCGAACAGTTGTTCTTTATGTCGAATAAACACCGTTGGCAGCCGAAAGGATCTGATCCGTTGCGTCGCTAATCAAGGACGCCGTCTCCTGATACCATCCCGCGTCTGGGGTGATGACATCAAAGATCAAGACACCGATGAAGAAGAAGACAAGAACCAAGGTCAGAACAAACAGCCACCTGATCCATCGATTTTTGGAAGCAATGGCTCTCTCATACAGATTGATCAGACGCTCGTCGGACGGCGCTGTCTCGGTTTTGGTCACGGTTACGGTTTTTGGCTCAATGCCCACCAACTCATCGAGGGAGCCGCCCCACGTCTTGACAACCTTGGCAATATTGGAAAAGGTCGGTTCTTCGGTTTGGCCGCTGAGCATGCGCGTGATGGTGCTTGCGGGGACGCCGCTTAGGTCTGCCGTCTGTTGTGTGGAGAGCCCGGATTTCTTCTTCATTTCGACAAGTTTTTCGGTGTAGGGCATAGTGTGGTTACCTCGTTATAAAAATCAATTTTTTCGTTAAAAAAAGCATTTTTGTATGGAATTATTGCAAGTATGGTAGCGGTTTTTCGCGTCAATGATGGATATTTTCGATTTCGGTGCACGATTTTTCATGCGTTTTTGTGACGGTGAAAAATAAAGAATGGACAGGGCAAAGTCGAAAACGGCTTGTCCCATCCAAAATTGCGTATTGCCATGTCGCCTTGGGTTTGGTATTCTGTGCTCAACCAAATCCACGAAAGGAGACACACACATGGTACGCAGAGAGAAAGGGTTCAAGAGATACGCGGGGCAGAGGGAGAGGAGGTTTACCGATCCCCTGATCCGTGAGGATGAATATGAGAGCGCAAGAGCGGCCGCAGAACGCATCGCATCACGACACACGGGCGGACGCGCCGATTCGGAAGACATTCACAACATTCACCGGGATGAGTGAATATTCAGTAAGGAACAAAAGCAAAGGAGAGCTGATGGAATATGAATGAGAAAGATACTTGTGTGGACATGGAGAGATTAGAGGCCCTTCTTTGGCGGTTCCTTGCGCTGGATAAGGAGGCGCAGGAAAGGGTGCTTCAGGAGGTGCGGGATGCGGATGAAAAGGGTAGGGTTTACTTATCGGTTACAATGTGATACAGTATAATTACTATACAAAAGGAAGGTGCATAGGATGAGCGATATTGGCCGTCGGGTATCCGACAAAATTATAGCGGGGCTTGAGAGGCTTGAGGCGCGATATTGGGATAGCCTTCCGAGCTATACGCCCAAGCATGAGCGGTTCCGCTGTCATCTTTTCCTGCAGCTGGGCCGCGTGGCCCAAAACTTACAGAAGCACGAAGGCGGCGAATCCTGCGACATTGGGGAGTGGTTTTTCGACACCTACGACCTCGTTAACGCCTTGGCCTTGGTCAAGGTTATGGAGCAGGACAAGAATGCCTATTCGCTAATAGAAGAGGCCTGTGAGGCGTTGTGCGCGTTTTACGATGAGGTTGTAAACGGTCAATCAAACGAATAGCGGTCTTTCAGCGCACCGTTCTTGAAATCTTCGTATAAGGTCTTCATGCATTGGTTGCAGGATGCGCTGTTACTCACATCATCGCACCCGTTTGGCTCTGAAAGAATAATCTTTCCGTCTCTTTCCATATATCGGATAACAGCGGTTTTCGGTTTGCCGCTGATGCTGAACGGGCATACGACATGCGTCTCGGCGTACTTGATCATATTTTTTGTCCTTTCTTACGGCCCGCCGAAAGGCGGGCTTTTTCTATGACAACCTCTCAACGGTGACGGTCACTTCCCACACGGCGGTGTTGCCGGCGTATCGGCCGTTGTCCTCTCGCACGATGATCGTCACCGTTTTTTCTTGCGTCTCTCCGATCTCAAGGTTTGAGAAGGAGACGGTCTTTGATCCGACGTCGGAGGAGGCGTCGTGTTCGGTGATCTCACAGCGGAAGGAGAAGGATTCGGGGAGGGTCAGAACCGAGCCGCTTCGCACAAAGTCTCCTTTATACAAAAGGTCTTCGTACCAATCGTTGCCCACGGAGTTGTTTCTTGTTATATAGAAGTCATAGGTGACCCTGTATTGATTTGGCTCAAGAGGCTCCTCGGTGGGGGAGCAGGAGGTCGAGACGATGACGAGAGCGAAAAGAAGAAAAGAAAAAAGACGGCTTGCGGTGTTAGTGTCCCTTTTCATTTTTCTTCTTACGAACAAAGTATAGAACAACATTTAGCAATATCAAAACAAGAGATATGGGTGCAAAGATACCAAGAACGGCACCGGCAAAATACCCATAGATTATTATTAACTTGTGTTTTTTTGCGTCATTGGTGTTTTCTACGTGATTCCATCTGCAAAAATACGTTGTTGAAATGTTGTCTAAGTAGTCTTCGTCCATATATTCGAATTCTTTTGTTAAATATGCCTCCGACCTTTCCGAGATAATGTCGACGTGCAGCTTGTGAAATACTTCATTTTCTTGAAAATCAGAGCAAAAAATATTCCTATCAAATAAACAACGCATTACAGCGTACCAAAAAAGATTGATTGCTAAGGTTGAGCAAAAATAAAGAAGAAAAAACCAAACAGATATGCCAAGACCATTAGAAACTTTAATTAAAAATAATAAAATAAAGGGAGCAAAAAACCACAGTATGTGAAAAAGCCATAACGCGGTATCGTAGGCACCGAGAGCCTTTTCAATGGCGTTTTCTTTCTTTTCTATCTTGGCGCGCTTGTCATAGTATGCTTTTTCTTCTATGATTTCCCTGTATATTCTTTTATAAGGGTTTTCGGCGGCGAGTTTCCAATAATCACGAGAATCAAAAAAGCGTTGCATATTTCTGTCTGCCAGGTCCAACTTATCCGAAAACGGGTTTCCGTTGTACGACGTCCTAAAAAAATAATACCAGCAAAGCATCTGCGTAAAAAAGGAAAAACAAAACCAAAAGAAAAACATCTTCATTTTAAATCAAAACTCCTGTTTAATTACCGCTTTTTCAAGTGCATCCATCAGACCTGGATTTCTGACGATCATCTCAAACAGTTCCACGGCCTTGGGGTTATGGTTCAAGGCGTACCACAGCTCGTCGCTGATCGCGGCGGGCTTTTTCTTTTCGGGGTAGGGATCGTCGGACTTGTCCGTCAGGTAGTCGGTTGTGGTTCCGAGCAGCTCGGCAATTTTGGCGAGGCGCTCTTCGGGGATGTCGGCGTTCAGGCGCTTACAATCCTTGATGTAGTTACGGGACATACCGATTTTCTCGCTGATGAAAGACTGCGATAGCCCTTTTTCCTTCATGGACTCTTGCAATTTGTTGTAATTTACCAATTTCATACACCTCTTTTTGTGCAAAACATAGATTCACTCAAAATGAGTGAAAAAGTATTGACTTCACTCAAAATGGGTGATATAATAAAAGAGCATTAGGGACAACCGAAACCGATTTCTTGAAAATCGAAGCCGTTTGTCCTGCGTGTGGCGAAGCGCCGTCTGTGTTTAGTTGTTACTGCAATCTCAATGATAGCACAGATCGGCGTTTATGTCAACCGTTTGAAACACTTTTGTGAAAAACAAAAGGGAAAAAGGAGGGAAAACGATGAAACTTTCGTGGAAAGCCCGCAAGGAGATCTACGCTCCCGATATGAAGCAGAGCGAGATTGCCGAGGCCATCAGCGAGGATTCTTTTAAGGTAACGAGAGAGGATCTTA
>JAZQXI010000067.1:0-3603 GCA_045632805.1 Eubacteriales bacterium
TTGCCGCTGTGGGTGGTATTGAAGGTGTTCGAAGCATCGCCAAAACCTCACCCATTACGGTTGTTTCCGAAGAACCCTACCCCGTTTACGGTCGCCCTCTTATTTCCTACTATCTTGAAAAAAAGACGTCCCTTGATAAAATGAATTACAGAAAGCCCGACTTTTACAGCTCAAACGGATGCCGTGTACTCTACGAAAAAAAGGCTGTGAAAATTGACAAAAACGGAAAAACCGTTCTCCTTGACGACGGTACGGCACTTCCCTATACCTCTGTCTGCGTGGCTACCGGTTCTGCTCCTTTTATTCCACCGATCAAGGGACTCGAAACAGTACAAAATAAATTTTCCTTTATGACCTTGAACGATACCCTCTCGCTTGAAAAGGTACTCACTAAGGATAGCAAAGTGTTGATCGTTGGCGCGGGCCTGATTGGACTAAAATGTGCCGAAGGAATCTCGGGACGTGTCGGATCTATCACGGTCTGTGACCTTGCTACAAGAGTGCTTTCCAGCATTCTTGACGAGGAATGTGCCGCGCTAATGCAGGCACGTCTTGAAGAAAACGGTATCAAATTTATGCTTGGCGATACAGCCACAGAGTTTAACGGAAATAAAGCCACGATGAAAAGCGGTGCTACTGTCGAATTTGATATTCTTATCATGGCGGTCGGAGTACGCGCCAATACAACTCTTATAGGAGAGCTTGGCGGCGAGGTCAATCGCGGAATTATCGTTGACGAGCGAATGAAAACCTCCTTCTCCGATATTTACGCAGCCGGAGACTGTACCGAGGGAATGGATATTTCTCTCGGAGATCACCGTGTACTTGCCATTCTTCCCAATGCTTATATGCAGGGACATACCGCAGGTGTGAACATGGCAGGCGGTAACGAGGTGTTTGATAAAGCAATTCCCATGAACTCCATCGGGTTCTTCGGATTGCATGCGATCACGGCGGGAAGTTATTTTGGGGAGAGTGACGGTGGTGAGATGTACGAAGAAAAAGGCAACGGAACACTCAAACGTCTCTTTACCAAGGATGGCGTTCTAACTGGGTTTATTCTGATTGGGCAGGTGGAGCGTGCCGGAATTTATACGTCTCTCATTCGTGAAAGGGTGCCGATTGATACGATAAATTTCGATATTTTGAAAAAAAATCCAACTTTATTCGCATATTCACAAAATCAGCGTAGAAAAATGCTCGGAGGTGTGGTATAATGATACGTATTGATGCAAAAGGGCTTGACTATGCCACCATCAACGGAAAGCTCCGCAATACCAAAAGTGAATTGGAAATTTTGAACTGCTGCGGTCAAAGATTTATCGCCGCGGGAATGTCGGATAAAGCCATCACAATCACGGGTACGCCCGGAAATGCGCTTGGTGCTTACCTCAACGGTGCGGCAATTCGCGTGAAAGGCAATGCACAGGATGCAGTCGGAGATACAATGAATGACGGTTACATCGTCGTTGAAGGCAATATCGGAGATGCCGCAGGGTATGCCATGCGCGGCGGTAGAATCTACGTAAAAGGCAACGCCGGTTATCGCGCAGGAATCCATATGAAGGCATACGAGGACAAGGTTCCCGTTATGATCATCGGCGGCAAAGCAGGTAGCTTTCTCGGTGAGTATCAGGCAGGCGGCAGGATTATCGTTCTCGGTCTTACGGAGAATGATAAGCCGATCGTCAGCAACTTTCCCTGCACGGGAATGCACGGTGGAAAGATGTATCTGCGCTCGGATTGCTCAAATATTCGTTTTCCGAGTCAGGTCAGAGCCACACGCGCGACGAAAGCCGACCTTGACGAGATCAAACCTTATCTCACGGAATACTGTGCCCTTTTGGGACTTGAAGTAAACGACGTAATGAATGCAGAATTTACCGTTATTACGCCTGATACAAAAAATCCATATAAGCAGATGTACGTTGCAAATTAAGAAAAGAAAGAGGTAGTGAAATGAAATACACGAAAGAGGAAGTTATGCAATACGTAAAGGAGGAGGACGTGAAGTTTATCCGTCTTGCGTTTTGCGATATTTACGGCAAACAAAAGAATATTTCCATTATGCCGAGTGAGCTTCCTCGCGCCTTTAAGGACGGCATCGCTTTTGACGCATCTGCCATCCGAGGCTTCGGTGATGAAACTCACTCCGACCTGATGCTACACCCTGATCCGTCCACGCTCTCGGTGCTTCCATGGCGTCCCGAGCATGGGCGTGTGGTTCGTATGTTCTGTACGATCACCTATCCCGACGGAAGAATTTTTGAATGCGACACAAGAAGCATTCTGATCCGTGCTATTGACGATGCTAAAAAATGCGGAATTGCCTTTGATTTCGGTCCCGAGCTTGAATTTTATCTATTTAAGCTGGACGAGCTTGGCAACAAAACCGATACGCCTTATGACGAGGCAGGTTATATGGATATTGCTCCCGAGGATAGGGGCGAAAACATTCGCCGAGAGATCTGCCTGATGCTGGAACAGATGGGCATCCGCCCCGAAAGCTCACATCACGAGGAGGGGCCGGGACAAAACGAGATCGATTTCCGCTATTCCGATGCCTTGACTGCCGCAGATAACGCGCAGACCTTTGAAACCGTTGTAAAAACCGTTTCGGGCAGAAACGGTCTGTGGGCTGATTTCACGCCAAAGCCCTTGAAGGACAAAGCGGGAAACGGCTTTCACATCAATATTTCAGCGAACAGCGAAAAAGGCGAGGTATCGCTTTCACACATCATCGCGGGAGTGCTGGAATTCATTCCCGAAATGACCGCCTTTTTGAATCCTTCTAAGTCTTCCTATGAAAGATTCGGTCAAAGCAAAGCACCTGCCTATATTTCCTGGTCGGCTGAAAACCGCTCTCAGCTTGTTCGCGTTCCTGCCGCCGTTTACGAGCAGAAGCGCGTTGAGCTTCGTTCTCCCGACCCAACGGCAAACCCTTATCTTGCCTTTGCGCTTCTCATATATGCGGGACTGTACGGTATTCAGAATAATCTGACCCCGCCTCCCGCCTCCGACATCAACCTCTTTAAGGCAGACGAAGAAACATTGAGTCAGTTTAAGAAGTTGCCGGCTTCTCTTGATGAATCGATTACCGTTATGAAAGAAAGCACATTTATTCGCAAACATCTGCCGGAGCAGATCATAGAGCTTTACAGCAGAAAACTCATCTGATAACAATCAAATCTACAGTGGAAGGAGGGAGTAATGTGAGCTTACAGGAACAGATTTACAGCGTTTTGGTCGTTTCTGCGTCCGACGCTTTCAATTCATCACTTATCCCATTACTACCCGACTCCAAATTTGACCCCGTCCGTTTTGAAACGAGCGTCAATGCCGCTAAACGCGCTTTGGCAGACCGTACCTATGATTTTATCGTCATTAACTCTCCCCTTCCCGATGATGCAGGCGTTCGCTTTGCGATGGATCTTTCCGGGCTGAAAACCTCCGTAGCACTGTTAATGGTTCGCTCGGACGTTTACACCACGACCTATAATCGGGTTGCGGAGTACGGAGTTTACGTTTTGCCAAAGCCAACCTCCAAGCCCATCGTGTCTCAGGCAATCGACTGGATGATCGCAACAAGAGAGCGGCTAAAGA
>JAZQXI010000068.1:0-1965 GCA_045632805.1 Eubacteriales bacterium
CGGTAGTAGTCGTTGAGAACGTCAACCTGCTTTTGTGCAGCTTCGATATATTCTGCTTTTTCCTTCGGGATGGTCATATCGTAAACCGAGATCGAGAAGGAAGCTCTGGTGGAATATTGATAACCGAGAGCCTTGATGTCGTCCAGCATTCTTGCGCAAACGTCGGGGCCGTTGTTGCGGATGCAACGGTCAAGAATTTGACCGAGTTGCTTCTTTTTGATAACGAACTCGACCTCAAGCTTGAGTGCGTTCTCGGGCTTGGAACGGTCAACAAAGCCAAGGTTTTGAGGAATTACCTTGTTGTAAATGAGACGGCCGAGGGTGGTGACGATAACGTCGGACTTCATCTCGCCATCGATTTCGCGGGTGAGGCGAATCTTGATCTTGGAGTGCAGACCGAGGGTGCCATTGGCATACGCCATCATAGCCTCGTCCTCGTTGCGATACATATGATACTTGTAAACGATTTCGCCATTTTCATCGCGAACAACGTTTCCGTTTTCATCGGTCATCGGAACGCGGTCACCGGGCTCGCCTTCTTTTTCCATAGTCAGGTAGTAAGCACCCAGGATCATATCCTGAGAAGGTACGGTTACTGCCTTACCGTCCATGGGTTTGAGCAGGTTGTTCGCGGAGAGCATCAGGAAGCGTGCCTCTGCTTGAGCCTCTGCGGAAAGCGGTACGTGTACAGGCATCTGGTCACCGTCAAAGTCGGCGTTAAATGCGGTACATACCAGCGGGTGTAGCTTGATTGCACGGCCTTCAACCAATACGGGCTCGAATGCCTGAATAGAAAGACGGTGCAAGGTAGGTGCACGGTTGAGGAGCACGGGGTGCTCTTTAATTACGTTTTCAAGCGCATCCCAAACGCAAGCGTTTGCGGGATCGTATGCGCGATCGATCTTCTTTTGCGCGTCCTTAACGTTGGTTGCCTTGCCCATTTCAACAAGTCTCTTGATAACAAAAGGCTTGAACAGCTCGATTGCCATTTCCTTGGGCAGACCGCATTGGTAGATCTTGAGGTTAGGGCCTACAACGATAACGGAACGGCCGGAGTAGTCAACACGCTTACCAAGGACGTTTTGAGGGGAGCGACCTTGCTTACCGCGCAGCATTTCGGAGAGCGACTTGAGAGGACGGTTGGAAGGACCTGTTACGGGCTTGCCGCGCTTGCCGTTATCGATGAGCGCGTCTACTGCCTCTTGCAACATTCTCTTCTCGTTTCTGATGACGATCTCGGGAGTGCGGATCTCCATCAATTTCTTCAGACGGTTGTTACGGCTGATAACGCGACGGTACAGCTCGTTGAGGTCGGAGGATGCAAAGCGTCCGCCGTCCAGCTGAACCATAGGACGAATTTCGGGAGGAAGCACGGGAATAGCATCCAGGATCATCCAATCCAGATGGTTGCCCGATTTACGGAATGCTTCAATAACCTCGAGTCTCTTAATTACGCGTGTTTTCTTTTGACCGGTCGCGGTTGCCAGTTCTTCCTTAAGGGATTCTGCCAATGCTTCAACGTCGATGCCTTGGAGAAGCTCTTTGATAGCCTCAGCACCCATACCGGTACGGAATTCTTTACCGTACAGCTCGCGGTATTCTACATATTGCTTTTCGGAAAGCACCAAGCCCTTTTCCAAGGGGGTGTTACCGGGATCGAGAACGACGTTCTCCGCAAAATAGAGCACCTGTTCCAAAGCCTTGGGGGACATATCCAGAACCAACGCCATGCGCGAAGGAACTGCCTTGAAATACCAGATGTGAGAAACGGGAGACGCCAGCTCGATGTGTCCCATACGCTCACGGCGCACCTTTTTGGTGGTAACGTCAACGCCGCACTTTTCGCACTTGATAACTTCCTTGCTGTGCGAGTTCTTATACTTGCCGCACATACAAGCGCCATCTTTGCTGGGACCGAAAATACGCTCGCAGAACAGTCCGCCGACCTCTGCCTTGAGCGTTCTA
>JAZQXI010000069.1:0-3794 GCA_045632805.1 Eubacteriales bacterium
GATCACGCTGTTGGTTCTTGCGATCTCGCGCTGCGTATCCAAAAGGAAGGTGCGCACCGCGGGAATCGCGGACACTGCCGACGCATAGCGCGACATTTCGGGCGTACGGATCGCATCCCCGTGGTTGACTCCGTTGAGAAGCACCACCTGCGCACCATTTTCATATTTCAGTTCCAAACGGATCTCGGGAAGCAGCTTTTCCACCGCCTCGGCATCCGTTGGCTCTACGTTCTTAGAGCGCACGTAAAGACCGATGGTACGATACAACGCACCCGTATCCACATAAATGATCCCCAAGCGGCTTGCCACTGCTTTGGCAACCGTTGATTTTCCCGCTCCGCTGGGACCGTCGATAGCAATTTGAATCATGATCAATCTCCTTTAGAAAGTTTTTGAGGATGCAGAATTCAATCCCACGCGGCGGCAGATTCCCCTGCCAATACCGCCGTAGAAAACGCAATTTGCAGATTAAAGCCGCCCGTATAAGCATCTACGTCCAACACCTCGCCCGCGAAATAAAGCCCTTCCGCAAGCTTGGATTGCATGGTCTTGGGTGCGATCTCCTTGACACTGACCCCTCCTCGCGTGATGATCGCCTCGTCAATGGGGCGGAAGCATTTGAGCGGAACACGAATGCCTTTTAGTGTAGAGACCATTCTTTCCCGCTCCTCACGCGTCACAGAATGTACCTTTTTGCGCGGATCGATTCCGCACAAACGCACAAACGGCTCAATCAGCTTTTGCGGAAGCAGATCATCCAAAGCATTCACAAAATCGCGGTTGCGGTACTTACCGAAATCCGAAAGAATACGCGCGTCAAGCTGTTTTTCATCAAGCGCGGGCTTCAGATCGATCCAAGCCTCATATTTTCCCGGTGCAATATCCGACAAATGTGCCGATGCCGAGAGGATCATCGGTCCCGTAAGACCGTAATGGGTAAACAGCATTTCGCCAAAATCCTCGTAAACAGTTTTACCCGTTTGAAAAGCTTTTACGCGCAATGCTACGTTTTTCAAGGATAACCCCTGCAGGGATGCACAAAGCGTTCCCTCCGCAACGAGCGGAACAAGTGACGGATGCAGAGCCGTTACGGTATGCCCGGCTTCACGTGCCATACGGTAACCGTCACCGTCCGATCCCGTCATAGGATAGGATCTGCCGCCCGTACAAACGATCACAGCGTCAAATTTTTCTTCCGCATTGCCGTATCGGACGCCTGTTACGCGCCCATCCTCCAAAAGGAGTCCGTCCACGCGGCGGTTGACCACCAAAACGCCCTTGGAACGGCAAAGCTTGTCCAATGCGGCAACGATGTCGCCCGCCTTATCCGATTGCGGAAAGACGCGCTTGCCGCGTTCGGTTTTGAGCGGCACGCCTGCGCTTTCAAAAAAATCCATCGTGTCGGATGTGGAAAAGCGGGAAAGTGCCGCGTATAAAAAGCGAGAATTGGTGGGTACGTTGGCAAGGAACTCATTCAATTCACAGTTGTTGGTCAGATTGCATCTTCCCTTTCCCGTGATGCGGAGCTTTTTACCGAGTCTGTCATTTCGTTCAAACAGCGTGACGTCAGCGCCCATATCCGATGCCTTGATCGCCGCCATCATCCCGGCAGCTCCACCGCCTATGACCGCAACGCGGCGCGCATCAGTTCCCTTTTTTGTCATAGACGTCATATCGGTCCCATACCTCCTCCAAAGCACGCAAGCGCTTTGTGACCTCGTCCTGCTTTTTGCGCGCGACCGCCACGATAATAGCATTGATCACGCTCAAGGGTGCGACCAGCGAATCCACAAAGGAAACCATATCGCTGTGTGCGATCAGAAGCTGATTGGCATACGCGGCGATGGGAGACAGCTCACTGTCGGTCAGCGCCACAACGTCAGCCCCCCTGCTTCGCGCGTATTGAACGGCATTGATGATACGGGTAGAATATCTGGGAAAGCTGATGGCAATCATGACGTCATCCTTCCCCACGGGCATGATCTGCTCAAACATCTCACTGCCCGAGGTTGTCTGCACAAAACAGACATTATCAAAGATCATACGGAAATTGTAGTTGAGAAATCCTGCCAAAGAGGAAGAGGACCTCACGCCGATGATATAGACGCGTTTGGCAGCGACAATCGCCTCCACCGCCTTCTCAAACGAATCATGGTCGATCGTTTCCATGGTGCGTCGGATCTTTTCGATATCGGAAAGCAACACCTTATCGGGAAGCTCCTCCTCGGAGATGAGGCTGTTGGTCACTTCCATGCGTTGAAAAGAAGTCAAGCGACTGCGAATCATCTTTTGCAAGCCTCTTTGAAATTCCGGATATCCATCAAATCCCAACTCAATGGCAAAGCGCACCACCGTGGACTCTGAAACACCGACAATACCGCCAAGCTTGGCTGCGGTCAGATACGCAGCCTTTTCGTAGTGATCAAGAATATAAGTCGCGATCAAGCGCTGTCCCTTGGAAAAGGACGCCATTCCGTCTCGGATCGCATTCAGCAAATCACCGTGCATTCTCGCAGCCCTCCGTCATTTTTTAGCATACATTTTATTATACCGCAAAAGCCATCAAAAGTCAACCGATTTTTCAAAAACGGGCAATTGAAATTTCTACTTTTCAATCGGCTCTATCTCTTCCAATGGATCCTCTGCCTGCGCCATCATCAAAAACGCACAAATTTTTTTCAGCTTGCGGGAATATTTTTTCTATTACAGCCATTGACATTTTTTTTGTTTTGTCGTATACTAAAGGGGTAATAATCGGTGGAATGGGAATTTATTTTGCCTCGCCCACCGCAAAGTTCGATTTATTCTTATTGATGAAGAGGAGTACGATTTATGAAAAAGCTCTACACAGGCAAAACCAAGGACGTTTATCAGCTTGACAATGGCAACGTAATGCTCAAGTTCAAGGACGATTGTACCGGTAAAGACGGCGTATTCGATCCGGGCGAGAACACCGTTGGATTGACCATCGAGGGCATCGGAAAGGCAAATCTCCGTACCTCCATCTACTATTTTGAGCTTTGCAAACAGGCTGGCATTAAGACCCATTACGTTGGTGCCGACATTGACAACGCAACGATGGAAGTGCTTCCCGCAACCGTATTCGGTCACGGTTTGGAAGTCATCTGCCGTTTGGTTGCTACGGGTAGCTTTATCCGCCGCTACGGCGAATATATCAAGGACGGTACCCCTCTTGCGGGCGGATACGTTGAGTGTACATTTAAGAACGACGCAAAAGGCGATCCGCTGGTAACGGCTGAAGGACTTGACGCTCTGGGCGTTATGGACATGGCAATGTTTGACAGCATGAAAAAGCAGACCCTCGCCATCACCAAGATCGTAGCGGATGACCTGAAATCCATCGGTCTTGATCTGTGGGACATCAAGTTTGAGTTTGGCTACAACAACGGCGAAGTCATTCTCATCGACGAGATCGCATCGGGCAACATGCGCGTCTACAAGGACGGCAAGATCGTAGATCCCGTAGAACTGACCAAGCTGATTCTGGCGAGATAATTTAACATCAAAAAAGGTGTCTCAAAAGCGAAAAGCATTTGAGACACCTTTTTTATTCAACTGCTATTCTACCTCAATAAGTGTATACTCTCTTGAACCAAAACCAAGCTCTGCCGCCGCTTCAATGGTGTAAACACCGTTTCTGCTCTCAATTCTTTCAAGAAGGTGAGGTCTTCCCGGATCTGTACATTTATATACAAGATCTATACACGCCTGGTCTATTGCTATAGGGTCGGTTGACAGCAAAATTCCTATATCTGCAATACACGGATCCTCTG
>JAZQXI010000070.1:0-11182 GCA_045632805.1 Eubacteriales bacterium
CTCACGGTACTTGTCCTTGAGTTGACATCCGTTCTTCATATAATCGATCAAAAGCTCCACCGTGGCATCAAGGTCATACACGACCTCGCCAAATCCGTCACGCTCATAGTCAAAGTAGCCCTTTGTATACGCGTGCCCGCCGCCGAAGAATTCCTTTTGGTCAAACTGCGCGTAGATCACAGGCTTTCGCAAATAAGCAAAATCAAACACCGCGGAGGAATAGTCCGTCATAATCAAATTGCTTTTTGCATAGATCTCACGGTATTCATCATCCACATCAAAAAAGACGACGTCGGGGTGATGGGTGAACAGATCGATTTGCGACATCACATTGGGATGCGGCATATAACAAATGGTATATCCATATTGCTTCGCCGCGGCAATGAGGCGCTCGTCGTTGATCAACGCGTTATAAAAGCAGAAATAGTCGCTGGTTTGGAAATTGGAAGAGATCTCCCATACACCGGTCTCGCGATTCATTCCATTCGTCAGATATCCGCGCCAAGTCGGCATCAACGTAATATATCTCTGCTCATCACGATACAGTCGGTCAAAGCGCGCAAATCCGGTCAGCCACGTCTCGCGTTCCGTATAAAAATATGCAGGTGTCTGAATAATCGAATCATACTCGGGCTTTGCCGCACAAATAAATCCTTGAATGTTCTTGTTATACTTGTTCAACCAACCGGAAAGATCATCTTTGGTAACACCGTGCTGCAAAAACACGTACTTCTTATCTCTCAAAATATCCTGATAAGGAGCATAGTAAAAGTCAAACGGGTTGATTACCACGTCATCTGCATGCGAGGATATGACCTTACTGCATGCCAAAAAGAGAATTTTGTATCTCCACGAGCTATGATTGACCACGTGTCCCAAGGGCTTCATCTTTTTGTATGACGCCCCCTTGTTGACGGCAAAATAGTATTTTGCCCCCTTAAATTTGGTTTTCTTAAGGTAACGGAAAAACGCTTCCCCGTTGTCACCGCTCTTGGTCAATCGGTCGGAAAGGATCCAGATTTCCTTACGGTTAAAGAATTTATACAGCTTCAGCAAATAGCGCGCAATCACTGCTTTTTTGGCGGCAAAATCTCCGCTGTGCCAAAGCTCCTTCTTATATTCTCTTTCGCACTTTTTCAGCAGCTTGCGCGATGCACGCGAAATCAACAAACCGCTGCGCTGCAGCATGAAAATCAAGCCATCCTTGGAAAAATAGGATTTCTTATATTTTTTGGTCAACGGGAAATGCACATCCGGCAGCACGTTACGTGATACCACGTCAACATTTCCGACGACGCTATGAACAACAACCTCGGTTACTTTCCCGTCAAACAAGCTTCGGGGAATATCAAACTCGCAAATATATTTGTATGATGTAGTCTTCCCCAAAAACTTATTGTGTACCAAGCACTGCATCAAAACGGGTTCGACGCGTTGGTCACCCACTGTTAAATAGATCCCATTCACGCTCTCACCAAGCGCCAAAACGATCTGATAAAGCGACAGCGAAACGGTTTCGTCAGTCATTTTCAAAAAGCAAAGCTTCGTAGAATTGCGGCTGAAGCTGTGGTAGATATGATAGTCATATCCAAAGTAAATGTCGCTGGGAGAGTGGGAGACAAACTCCATGTCCTTCCTTTTTTGAGACAAGAGATACACTTTGGTATCCAGCGAAATGACCTTTTGCGCGCGGATAACGTCCTCATCCAGCTTTGAAAGGCAGGTTTCCAGCAAGCTCTGATATTCGGCAAACTCCTTTTCGGAAAGAACCTGCGGAATTTCAGGCATCTTCAATTTCCATTGCAAGTCATACGCGATCACATTTTGAATATATCTGGGAACATATCCGTACGTTTCCTCCGCCTCCTGCAAAACGGGAAGCGAAAAATATTTTAAAGAATCATTATACCATTTCTTCTTTTGCGAAGAATCGGACAACGCCGAGCCTGCATATCTGCGGTACAGGTACATCCCCTCCGCAACCACGCCAAGGTACGGCTTTTTGATCAGAATTTTGGAGATCAGCTCCGCATCCTCTGCAATGCTCAAGTTGGTATTGAACCGTCTTTCACGCAAAACATCACTCACAAAAAACGCAGATGCCGAAGAAAGTTGCATATAACCGCACTCTTTTGGCAAATAGATCAATCGGGTCCCTCTGGAAAACTTATCATTCAGCTGATGAGGCCCCTCGCTTGAACCAAAGAGCGTGATGGGAATCGACACAATATCGGCTTGATCACCGTGCTCCTCAAAGAAAGCAAATACACTTTCCAGTGTATTTTCCGTAAGCATATCGTCAGGATCGCAAAAATTGATATATGCTCCCGTGGCATAATCCAAGCCTTGATTTCTTGCGGACGAAACGCCGCCATTCTCTTTGTGAAGCGCAATGATATTGTTGGGATACTGCTCTTGATAGCGATCACATATTTCGCCCGATTGATCCGGAGATCCGTCATCCACCAGAATCAATTGAACATTTTCCTCAAAGCCGATTGATTGCCCGATAATACTCTCTATAAACTCTTCGATATACGCCTCCGCGTTATAAACCGCAGAAACGATACTGAACTGAAAGGGATACTCACGTTTTTCCATTGTCGGTTTACGATTCCTTTCTTCGCAATGCTTCAAATTTCCGTGGGCAAAACTTTAGTCTTAAGATATTCCTCATACACATCGCAAATGTGTTTGACGTCGTCTCCAAAGGTGATCTGCTTTCCGCGGTCGAGCCAAAGGATCTTGTTGCACATCGAGCGAACCTGCGGCATAGAGTGCGACACCAAAATAGTGGTAGCGCCGCCGCCAATGATCGATTTCATCTTTGTCTCGCTCTTTTTGCGGAACGATCCGTCACCGACCGACAGAACCTCGTCAAGAATGAGGATGTCGGGATTGACCAAAGAGGCGATTGAAAAAGCAAGTCGGGACTTCATACCGGATGACAGATGCTTGAACGGCGTATCCTGAAATTCCTCCAGCTCCGCAAAGTGAATGATCTCCTCGTAGGTCTCGTCCATAAACTTTTTGGTGTATCCCAGCATCGCACCGCGCAGATAGGTGTTCTCCCTAACGGTCATCTCACTGTCAAAGCCGCTACCAAGCTCCAGCAGCGCCGCGATCTTTCCGTTGCAGGTCACCTGTCCCTCGGTGGGAATCATAATTCCGGAAATTGCCTTCAGCAGTGTGGATTTCCCCGCTCCGTTGGTTCCGATAATCCCCAGCATATCGCCGCGATTGATCGAAAACGTCACGTCTCTGTCCGCCCAGAACTCGGTCACCTTATAGTTTTTCGTCAGCTTGCGGACAATAAATTCCTTAATGCCGATCTCTTTAAAGTCGCCCTTCATGTATCGGATGGACACATGATCCAAAGCAAGGATCGGGGTGTTTGTCTGTACCGTTTTTTCTTCCATTCCCATGACCTCGATCAAATATAGTAAAGGAACTTGTGATTCATCTTTTTGTAGATGAGTCCGCCTATCAAAACCGAACCCACCGCAAAACCGATTGCAAGCAGATGGTGTGTCGGGCTCGGGATGTTGCCGTACAGCACGATCTCGCGGAAATAGCTGATATACGTGTATACGGGGTTGAGTTTGAGAATCATTCCGCCGTCAAATCCCAAGATCGTCATACCAACAGGATTGTAGAAGATCGCGGACAGATACATCAACAGCGTCAAAAATACGCTCCAAAGATACTGCACGTCGCGGAAGAACACGAACATGGCGGACAAAATCAAGCCCACTCCAATATTGAATGTGATCAAGCACAGAATGGGAACGATCAGCATCAAAAACAGGGGGGTGATGGCAACGCCGTCGGCAAGACAAAAAATGAGAAACACCACAAAGGTCATGCCGAAGTTGATCAATGACGAAAGGTTCCTTGAAAAGAGGAACAGATATTTGGGCACGTTGATCTTGGAAAAGATCGCCGCGTTATCCATCAGTGATGCCATTCCTCCGTTGGTGGCATCGCTGAAGAAGGACCAGACGATGTTTCCGCAGAACAGATAGGTGGTGTAGTGCGGAATACCGCTTCCAAAGAAAGAGGTAAACACCACACGCATGACCAACAGTGTCAAAAGCGGCGAAAGCAGACTCCAAAGGATTCCTAAATACGTCCGCTTATATTTCTTTTTAAAGTCACGCTTGACCAGCTCCGAAAACAGGAAGCGGTGGCGATTGTAAACATCCAAAATTTTATTCATATTCTCTCCAAACCTTGTGATAGTGTCAAACTCAAATTACCGTCATCGATAGCTTCGCTTCAGCTTAAAGCGTAGCCACCCTTTGAAAAAGCGCAAAATCCAACGCAGTCCGATCAATCCGCTGTCAAACTCCGCGGCAACCCGTTCGCGAGCCGGGATCTCCCTTTGATATTCAAAAAAATACGCGGGGCTGACCGTTAAAAATTGCTCGTAGTCCATGCCCGTGGTCGCCTTGAAGAGCAAGGGTTTGTTTTCATAGTCATACCCTTTCATATACGAGCGGAACAGCTCAAACGCCTCGTACCTTTCCTCATCCGTTTTCAAGAGATAGAGGTAACGCTCGGTGTCGGCGGAAAAGCGCAGATAGACGTAATCGCGGCATTCGGGAATATCGCGGCAGATGGAAAGCAGCTTTTGGCGGCACTCGATGTGCTTTTTGTAAGCATCCAGCGTATAAACGTGCGTCAGCGAATGATAATCACTCAACCGATAATGGCAATGCCGATAAACCGAGGCATCGGTCACAGCATACGTAGGATTGCAGGTTGCCACGTGCCCAAGGAACACCACATCCTCGCCAATGTTCATGCTTTCGTCAAATCGGAAGCCATGCTCTTTCAAAAACGAGGTGCGGATCAGCTTGGTCCACAGACAACAGACCGAAAACAGCGCCAAAAAGCTTGAATCGCGAGTTTCGGGTCCCACGGTGCAATGCTCCGTACGGACCAATTGATCCCCCTCATAGTAAACGTTGTCAAAGGCGCCGATCGCGATATCCCGCTCCCCGATCGCCTCAACAAGGGATGCATAGGCGCCATCGGGAACACTGTCATCGGAATCGCAAAACGCCACAAAGTCACCCGTCACAAGCTTCAGCGCGCGATTGCGCACGGCGGCAACGCCCATGTTGTGCTCGTTGAATACCGCGCGGATGCGTGTATCGTTTTGGGCAAGTCGGCGCAAAATGTCTTTGGAAGAATCCTTGGAGCAATCCTCCACGGCGATAAGCTCAATTTCGACACCTGCCTGCCCCAGCACGGAGTTGACAGCCGTTTCAAGATACCGCTCACATTGATATACGGGCATGATCACGCTGATCTTTGCGGACATTCTATCGCCTCCCTACCTTTTTACTTTATCTTTTTATTATTATATCACGCTTTATACTATAAGTCAAGAGGAAAATCCGCTTTTCTGGTACGCCAGACGCTCGTCGCCGTTTTCCAAATGGATGATTCCGCAATAAACGAAACCGTTTTTCGCCAAGGCGCGTTGCATGGGAAGATTGTCACGATGGGTGTCGATTTTCAGATTTCGGCAATGTGAAAAGCACTCCGCAAAGCAAAACGCCGCAACGCCCTTTCCGTGCTTTGCCACCGCCACGCGGTGCATCACACCCGCGGCACGGTCATTGAGCCATGTCCCGTCATCTATACGCGCATACGTGGGTTCCTCTCCTTCAAAATAGACGAACACGCCAAGGATCTCATCCCCCTCTACGCACAAATAGAGCTGACGTGCCGCAATATCGGCGCGCACAAGCGTTTCCGAAGGGTAGGAATCTCCCCATTGATCGGGATTTCCCGACTCTCTCATGTACCGTCTCGCATCGGCATAAATTGCCAAAATTCTTTCCAGTTGCCCCTCGTGAGCCAAAACGATCTCCATCAGCACACCTCCGTTCTCTTTTGTTATTATACCCCAAGTAGCAGGAAAAGTCAAGGATGGATGGGTACGAGTTGACATTTTACGCAAAATATGATAAAATATAAGAGCTTTACAAGAATTTTACTTCATCACGAGTGAAATTCTTACGAATGTACGGTAAAATAACGGTGAACGATACCGATCACAGAGGTGGTTTTTCATGATTTTTTGCGTAGAAGATGACAGTGCCATTCGCGAATTGATGATCTATACCCTGAACGCCTCGGGCTTTGACGCTCTGGGGCTTGCGGACGGTCCCGCTTTTTGGAAAGCGTTGGCAAACCGTCCCCCGCGCTTGATTCTGCTTGACATCATGCTCCCCGGCGAGAGCGGCATTGAAATTTTGAAAAAGCTGCGCGCGACCCCCGCCACGTCCTCCATTCCCGTCATCCTCGCCACGGCAAAAAGCACCGAATACGACAAGGTGATCGGTTTGGACTTGGGGGCTGACGATTACCTCGCCAAGCCCTTTGGCATGATGGAAATGGTCTCGCGCGTCAAAGCGGTTCTGCGCCGTTCCGCCCCCAAAAACGATCCTGCGGTGCTTCGCATCGGTGAATTGGAGCTCAACACAACAGAGCATACGGTTCTCTCCGCCGGCGAAAGAGTGCAATTGACCCTGAAGGAATACGAGCTTCTGCTCACGTTTTTGCAAAATCCCCGTCGCGTCTTTACCCGCGACCAATTGCTTTCCATGGTCTGGGGCGCGGATTTCATTGGAGAAACACGCACCGTGGATGTGCATATCGGCACGCTTCGCACAAAGCTCGGCAAATGCGGCGTCTACGTGGAGACCGTTCGCGGCGTTGGCTACCGCTTGGAGGAAAAAGCATGAAACGGCGCATTTTCGTCTCTATCTGCTCGATCGCGGCGTTGGTTTTGGCTGTGCTTTTGATCCTGTCAGCAGCCGTTATCTTCAGCTGCAGTACCACTCTCCCCGATGAAGTGGGAGAACAGCTCCGCGGCGCCCTTTTGGCAACACTCCCCATGGCACTGATCATCATCACGTTGCTCGGTGCAACGGTATGGCTTCTCGCACGTCGCCTTTCCAAGAAGATCGTCGAGCCCCTGCATCATCTCAATCTCAATCTGCCCGTCTCTGCCTCTCCCTATGAAGAGCTTTCACCGATTTTAGAGCACGTACAAGCGCAAAAGCTGAGATTGAAGGAGCAAAGTGTAGAGCTTCAACGAAAAAAGAACGAATTTGACACCGCCACCAATCACATGAGCGAGGGACTTGTCCTACTTGGTGAGCATGGTACGATCCTTGCCATCAACCGCCCCGCCGTGCGTCTTTTGGAAATCACCACCTATTGCATCGGACAAAAGCTACAGGACCTCTGCCCTTCCGCAGAATTGACCGAGCTGCGTCACCGTGCGCAGAACGGTGAGCATGCCGTCATGACCGTGACGCTTGGAGGGCAGGACTATCAGATCAACGCAAGTCCCACGATGACTGACGGAAAGGTCGCGGGCATCACGCTTCTGATTTTTGACATCACCGAAAAAGAAAAAGCGGAAAAAATGCGGCAGGAATTCACAGCCAACGTCTCGCATGAGCTGAAAACTCCGCTTCACACCATCTCGGGCTGTGCCGAATTGCTTGCGGGGGGTGTGGTAAAGCCGGATGATGTTCCCAAATTTTCGCAACAGATCTACACCGAGGCGCGCCGCATGATCGCGTTGGTCGAGGACATCATCAAGCTCTCCCGACTTGACGAGGGAGCGAGTGACACCCAGCGTGAAAACGTTGACCTCTACCCACTTGCCAATGCCACCCTACAAACGCTTGCTCCCATTGCAAAGGATGCCGGCATCACATTGTCTCTTCAAGGAACTGCGGCACCGCTCTTTGGTATTCGTCAGTTTCTCTCCATCATTATCTTTAACCTATGTGAAAATGCGATCAAGTACAACAAAGCGGGCGGCTCGGTAACGGTGACCGTCACAAACACCGCCGAATACGCCGTTTTGTCGGTACGTGACACGGGAATCGGGATTCCAGAAGAGGAGCAAGAGCGCATCTTTGAGCGCTTTTACCGTGTGGACAAGAGCCATTCCAAAGCGCTTGGCGGAACGGGACTGGGGCTTTCGATCGTCAAGCACGCCGCAAAGCTCCACAGTGCCAAAATCAAGCTTCACAGCATTCCCGACATGGGAACCACCGTAACCGTCTACTTCCCCAAATAATCAAAAAGGAGATACCATGACCTACGAAAGCATCAAACAAAACGATGCCGTTCGCACCTATATCGCGCAAGCAGACGCGTCACTCGCCGCCCTTGGCTACACCGAACACAGCTTTGCGCACGTTACGCAGGTGGCGGAACGCGCGGGATACATTCTTGAAACGCTCGGTTACTCTGCGCGCGACGCGGAATTGGCACGCATTGCGGGCTTCCTTCATGACATCGGCAACATGGTCAATCGCTCCAAGCACTGCCAAAGCGGCGCTCTGATCGCGTTTACCATGCTGGGTCAGATGGGATTTCCGCCCAACGAGATCGCCACTGTGACCGCCGCCATCGGCAACCACGACGAAGGCTCCGGCGTACCCGTTGATCCTGTTGCCGCGGCTTTGATCCTTGCCGACAAGAGCGACGTTCGCCGCAGTCGCGTGCGTAATCCGGACAGTGCCTTTTTCGATATTCACGACCGTGTCAATTACTCGGTTCTGAAATCCGAGCTTAAAATCAACGAAGCACACACCATCATCAAGCTGAAATTGACGCTGGACACGCGCATCAGCTCTGTCATGGACTATTTTGAAATTTTCCTCGATCGCATGATGCTCTGCCGCAAAGCCGCCGAAAGATTGGGGTTGCAGTTCAAGTTTATGATCAATGAGCAGCAGTTGATTTGAAGGAAGAATGTGGTTTTTGTGGGGGGAACTTCTTGTAAGAAGTTTCCCCCACACCCCTTTCAAGAACTTTCACCACTTTTTTACAGCACCCTCGAGGGAATGCATCTCAAATCATTCCCACGAGGGTGCTGTGCGTTTTGGTGAAAGCCATCGTGCAGTACAGCGCCCACTTGATTTTGGACTTTAGAGCGCAGACAGTAGAATAGCTCCCGCAAGCGCTTTGGGGTCAGGATTGCTGACGCAATCCCACCGCCAAGCGCTCACGAAGGTTAGTTTGACGATGGGAAACTACATTTGCCTCTCCCTCCGGGAGAGGTGGCGAGGAACAAGCCGGAGAGGGCGCACTTCGCATTTCGCATTTACTCAAAGCCCCTCGACTTTACAAGGATTTTACAATTCCTTGATAAAAAAATTGATTTTTTGGTGGTAAACTGTAAAATGGTTGTATTTGCGGTCCGATTTGCGTATGCGACCCATTAAAAATCAAGGAGAAACAACATGACTATCGAATTCTTCGTGGAGTTTTATCTCATCAAAATGATCCTGCCTTTGATCGGCGGTCTTTGCCTGTTCCTCTTCGGAATGAATACCATGGGCGAGTCGCTGGAAAGACGCGCGGGATCAACGCTTCGCACACTGTTAAGTAAACTAACCACCAATCGCTTTGCGGGATTTTTAACGGGTCTTGGTGTCACCGCTGTGATCCAGAGTTCCTCCGCAACCACGGTTATGGTCGTCGGTTTCGTCAACTCGGGATTGATGACCTTAAAGCAAGCCATCGGCGTAATCATCGGTGCCAACCTTGGAACCACGATTACGGCTTGGATATTGAGCTTGACCGGCATCGGAGACGGAAACATCTGGTTAACTCTGCTCAAGCCCTCTTCGTTTACGCCCGTTTTGGCTGTTCTCGGTATCGTCATGTGCATGATGTCCAAGGACACCAAAAAGAAGGACACCGGTCTGATTTTGCTTGGTTTTGCCACTTTGATGTTCGGAATGGATGCCATGTCCGCCGCAATGGAGCCTTTGGAATCCATGGATTGGTTCCAGCACCTCTTCACCATGTTTACTAATCCTGTGATCGGCATGCTGATTGGTGTGGCTCTTACCGCAATCATTCAATCCAGCTCCGCATCGGTGGGTATCTTGCAGGCGCTTGCCACCAGTAGCGTACATTCTGCCGTTCCCACCGTTACCTACGCCGCAGCGATTCCGATCGTTCTGGGCGCCAAAATCGGCACCTGTATCACCGCAATGCTCTCCGCGATCGGTGCGACCAAAAACGCAAAGCGTGCTGCTGTGGTACATCTGATTTTCAACATTGCAGGTTCCGGAACCTTGCTGATCATCTATTCTGTTCTGCAGGCAATTCTTGCGACCGAAGGAACTGCCCTGTACGAGCTTTTGTTCAACACACACGCAACCGCATTCGGCATTGCAATCGCACACTCCGTATGCAGCCTTTTGTGTGTACTGATATTCTTCCCCATCGCCTCCCTTTTGGAAAAATTGGCTTGCAAAATCATTCCCGACTCCAAAGAACCCGAGCAAGTGGTGGAGCTGGACGAACGTCTGTTGGCAACGCCTTCCCTCGCATTGGAAAGCAGCCGTGTTCTGACCATGGAAATGGCAGACATCGCTTGCGATTCTCTGTATGGCGCTTTGGATTGCTTAATTGAATACAATGAAAACACCGCCAAAAAGGTTCGCGAGGCTGAGGACCGCACCGACCACTATGAAGATATTCTCGGCACGTATCTTGTAAAACTCGGAAGCCACGCAACCGGTGACAACGACAGTGCGGAAGCAACCGAATTGCTCCGTTTGATCGGTGACTTTGAGCGGATTGCCGATCACAGCGTCAACATTCTGGAATCTGCAGAGGAGCTGCGTGAAAAGAACCTGCAGTTCTCCAAGAACGCGCAGGCAGAGCTTGCAGTATTGGTCAAGGCAGTTCGTGAGATCTTGAATCTGACCATGCAGAGTCTCAACACGGGCGACCTCGCCATTGCCGCAAAGGTCGAGCCGCTTGAGCAGATCATTGACGACCTCAAGGAAACGCTCCGTACCCGCCACATCATCCGCCTCAGTCAGGGTAACTGCTCCATCGAGGTCGGCTTTGTCTGGTCGGATCTGTTGACCAACTTAGAGCGTGTTTCTGACCACTGCTCTAACATTTCCGCTTGCATCATCGACACCGCGCATCACAATCTCAATCTGCACGAGACCACCCGTAACGTGCATTTGAGCGATAGCTTCTATGCAGAGCAGCTTGCTGAATATCAAAAGGAATACCAGCTTGCGTAATCAAATAGTTTGGGGAAGGCGCCCCCAAAGGAGCGCCTTCCCCAAAATATTATTTACCGATATACAGCTCCAACAACTCCATT
>JAZQXI010000071.1:0-2607 GCA_045632805.1 Eubacteriales bacterium
ATACTTTCACCAAAACGCAGAGCATGAAAAAAGGAACTACTGTGTAAGCAGTTCCTTTGGTGGGGCACCTAAAAAAGCGGTGAAAGTTTTGAGGGGGTGTGGGGGAGCTTTTTCAAAAGTCCCCCACCAAAAAGCGATCCCCCAAAAGCGATCAATTTTTCGGTACAGATTCCCAGTCTTTGAGGAATTTTTCGATTCCCGCTTGGGTGAGAGGATGGTGGATCATACCTTCCAGAACCTTAAAGGGGACGGTTGCAATGTGGCTTCCCGCGCGTGCCGCGTCAAGAACATGGATAGAGTTGCGGATGGATGCGGAGATGATCTCGGTTTCGATGCCGTGGATGCTGAAGATCTCGGCAATCTGTGCGACGAGGTCTATTCCTGTCTGTCCAATGTCATCAAGGCGACCGATAAAGGGGGATACGTAGGTCGCGCCTGCGCGTGCCGCCAGCAATGCCTGTGCAGCCGAGAAAATGAGCGTGACGTTGGTCTTGATCCCCAGCTCCGAGAGGCGGCGGGTCGCCTTAAGACCTTCCTCGCACATGGGGATCTTGATGACGAGGTTTTGATTATTGATGCGTTCGTAAAGCTTGGTAGCTTCCTCGACCATGGCATCCGCTTCCAAGGAAACGACCTCTGCGCTGATGGGACCGTCGACGATCGTTGTGATCTCGCGCACGACCTCAATAAAATCACGTCCTTCCTTGGCGATGAGGGAAGGATTGGTGGTGACGCCGCAAATAACACCCCAATCTGCCGCGCGGCGGATCTGTTCGGTGTTGGCGGTATCGATGAAAAGCTTCATGATTTTTCTCCTTTTTTTCAAAATGACTTGACTTTTTATTTTTGTTCGACTATTATTATACTGTAACGCGCATTTGTTTGCAAGATATGGCGAAAAAATAGGCAAATGCGCATCATTTTCATAAAAGCACGCAAAAATGGAGGGAATAATGAGCATATCGAGAAGACAGGAACAGATTTTGGAGCTTTTGGAGGAGAGCGGTTCTTTGAGCGTGGAGCGCTTGTCGGAATTGACCTTTACTTCGCCTTCCAGCATTCGACGGGACCTGGCGCATTTGCAAAATCTTTCTTTGGTCAAACGGACGCACGGGGGCGCGTCCGTGGTGCATGAGATCAATCATGCGGTGCCGCTTCATAGTCGCATGGCGCAAAACATTACGCAAAAGCGACAGATCGCCAAAAAGGCAGCGGCGCTTCTCCACGATGGGCAATCGGTGATGCTGGACGGCTCCTCTACGGCAAGCTTTTTGGTGCCTTATATCGCAAAACACAAGGACATGCTCCTTTTTACCAACAACATGCTCACGGCGATCAACGCCATCAACTATGGCATCCCCACACATTGCATCGGTGGCGTGTCGGTCAATTCCTCGGCGGTGCTTTCGGGGAGTGAGGCATACCGTACCGTGTCGCAGATCAGCCCCGATATTCTCTTTTTCTCGTCGCAGAGTCTGGATCGCGACGGAAGCATCTGGGATCCGATCCCCGAGGAGAATTACATCCGTTCCTTGATGCTGGAGCATGCCCAGTACAGCGTATTTCTTTGCGACAGCGAAAAATTCGGTCGCCGATCGCTTTACCGATTGACGGAGGTGGATCAGATCGATGCCTGTGTGTTCGACCGCGAGTACACGGAGCTGAAAACGCGCTGTAAGATCATTGTATGATCCGAAACTCGGGCGGATGCGGGAGTGGTAAGAAGAATCGAGCTTTATCGCAATCCCGCCGTGCAGGATTTTTATATTTTGGAGAATTTTCTTATTGACAAGATGAGTAAGATATGCCATAATAAAAGCAGAGAGTTGATGCTTTATTTGCAAAGGAGGCGAGTGGATGAAGGAATATATACTGGCGCTTGACGAGGGTACGACCAGCGCAAGAGCGATTTTATTCGACAGGCAAGCGAACACCGTTGCAGTGGCACAGCATGAATTTGCACAGATCTACCCCGCTCCCGGTTGGGTGGAGCAGGATCCGATGGAGATCTATGCCAATCAATACGCCGCGATGACCGAGTGCATTGCCAAAAGCGGGATTGATCCGGTACAGATCGCGGCGGTTGGCATCACCAACCAGCGTGAAACCGTGATTATGTGGGATAAGAGCACGGGAAAGCCCGTCTACAATGCCATTGTGTGGCAGTGCCGCCGTACAGCGGATATCTGCGAGGCTTTGGAGCGCGATGGCATGGGCGAGATGATCCACGCGCGTACGGGTCTTCGACTTGACCCCTATTTCAGCGGCAGTAAGATCAAGTGGATCTTGGATCACGTCGAGGGTGTGCGCGAACGCGCCGAGAGGGGCGAGATCCTTGTTGGAACGGTGGACACATGGCTGATCTGGAAGCTGACCGAGGGCAAGGTCTTTGTCACCGACCGCACCAACGCCTCGCGTACCATGCTCTGCAACATTCACACAGGGGAGTGGGATGAGGAATTGCTCGCACTGTTCGGCATCCCGCGTGTGATGCTCCCCGAAATCAAAAGCAGCAGCGAGATTTACGGTACGTTTGAATGTATGGGCGCTGAAATCCCGATTGCGGGAATTGCGGGCGACCAGCAGGCGGCGTTGTTCGGTCAAGGG
>JAZQXI010000072.1:0-23531 GCA_045632805.1 Eubacteriales bacterium
CGAACCCTCCTGCCCCTGCCAAAAAAGAACACCAAGCCAAACGGCTTGTTGTTCTTTTTTGGCAGGGGCAGGAGGTCCGGAGAAATCGCGTGCGAGCGAAGCGAGCCGTGAGAAGAATGCTGCAAAGCATTCTTCTTACGAGCGCCTACGGCGCGAAGTTGGTTCATGAATCCTCCTTGCCCTTCCCAACCCCAATCGGCTTGGTGCTTTTTATTTGGCAGGGGCAGGAGGTCCGGAGAAATCGCGTGCGAGCGAAGTGAGCCGTGAGAAGAATGCTGCAAAGCATTCTTCTTACGAGCGCCTACGGCGCGAAGTTGGTTCATGAATCCTCCGATAGCTATACAGATCGGCATGGTGCTTTTAGTACAGCAAATACCATTTCCCATTATATATGCCGCAATCTGAAAAACCACTTGTCCATGTTCGTTTGATTGATCTTATCCCCATCGGCGCTGGCGTTACCGCTGACCCAAACCTCGGGCTTGATACCGCGCTCTGCCAAAACGTCGCACACCTTGGCATTGATGCAGTTGATGATAAAGAGGTTGACAATCGTGGACGCAGGACTTGCTTGATAGTCACAGCCCTTGATCGGAACAATCGCTTCCCCGTTGGGCGTGTAATCGTTGATCACAACGTCGGCAAGCTCGTAAAGGCATTTACCGGACGGATGACGGTTGTGCTGCTTTTTATCGATCATATCGGAAAGCTCGGGGCAGGTGATCGCAATCAGTGGGATGTGATGCGCTTTGCAATATTCGGCGGTGTCGATCGTAACCGAATTGATACCGTATGCGTTGATCTGGAGCATCACATCTCCTTCTTTGACACGGTAATAGCGCATGACCTCGTTGGCATATCCTACGATTCGTTCATTCCAACGGGTAGCGCCGTGTTCGCAGGAAAGCCCCGGATCAAGGATCGCATCGGCACAGCAAAGCATGCCCGCGCGGTGGCACATTTCGATTGCCGCTATATTCGAGTGTCCACCCGTTCCAAAAACATGAAACATTCCGCCCTTTTCTATGGTATCGGCAATGAGCTTGGCGGCTTTTTCGATGTTTTCCGATTGCTCCTTGACAACTCGGTCAAGCGTTGCGGTAACTTCATTATAATAATAAGCGGTGGTATTCATTTTCTATCCCCCCCTTTTATTTACAGGTGTCTGATTTTTGGAAGAAGCTCTTCCTCGTATTGCTTGTTCAGGCGGTCACCGTTCGGCATGTTGGCGCTTTGCCACACGGCGGGCTGAATCCCCCGCTCCAACAGCAAGCGGGCAGTTTCCATCATAACAAGGTTGATGGCAAAGCAATTTGCGTAGGTCGAGGTAGAGCCCATTTTCTGATCCATCCCGTCAAGCTTGATGATGGCATCCCCAAGTGGTAAATGATTATTGACGTAGACGTCAACGAGGTCCTTGAGATTTAGTCCCGATGGATGTCTGCTCGGTGCGTCCTTTGGCACCATATCCGCAAAGGATGCCGAGGTAATTCCGATCGATTTGATCCCCCTCTCGCGACAAAGAAGCGCGGAATCAATGGTCATGGAGTTGATCCCATATGCATTGACGATGATCAAAACATCGCCGCGGTGAAGTCGGTAAGAATCGAACACCGCACGTGCGTATCCCGGGGTGCGCTCGACGATATTGGAACGCTTCGCTCCGTGGATCAGGTTCGTGCCGGGATCGAGAATGGCATTGACGTATACCAATCCCCCCGCTCTCCAAAGCACCTCTTCCACCGCAATGTTCGAGTGCCCGCCGGGTCCGATGACGTTGATCAGTCTCCCCTCCTCAATTGCGTCAGCACATAGCTTTGCCGCTTCGTGGATCGATTTTTCTTCTGTTTTTGCGATTGACGCGATGATTTCTGTAATACTGTCACGGTATTCCGATGCGATTGACATATGATTGTCCTCCTTGTCGTTTTTTCTTCATTATATCTTTTTTTTAAATGTTCGTCGTGATCTATTCTATCGGTCTTTTCACAAATTCTACGATTTTGAAAAAAATCCTTGCCTTATTGGAAATTCCGAGATATAATGAAAGAGGAAGGGGGGATACGCATGAGAGGATCGGTTCCCAAAAGATGGGATATCGGAGAAAGAACGTACGAAGCGTACGAAATCAATATCAGCGCGCCGTCAAGCACACATTGGCACTCCTGTTTTCTTTTGACGCTGATTGTTGAAGGCGAGGGTGAGCAGATCGTCAATGGAACGCCTGTAGAAATTTCGGCAGGAAGTGTAATGATTCTCTCCCCCGCGGATTTTCACAGCACCACGGCGGTCTGCAAAAACACCGTGGCGTATGCCGTTAAATTTTCGGATCGCATTTTTTACGATTCTCTGGCAGGCGTATGCAGTCTATCCGATTTTCCCGTTGTGGCACGGCTTGATGAAAACAATTTCGCAACAGCCAAAACTCTGTTTCAATTGCTTTTTGATGAACAAGCGCGCACACTTCCCGCCTCACATCTGTTTGCAGTCAATCTGATCGAAAATCTGGTCATCTTAGCGTTTCGCGCCCGTGGAACAGAACAGAGCGACACGGCATCCGAAATGATCCGCTGCGCCTTGGTCTATATTCACTGCAATTTCCGCTCCCACATCAAGGCAGCAGACGTTGCAAAGCACGTGGGATACTCCCCCAACTATTTCAGCGCGGAGTTTAAAAAGCAAATCGGGGTTGAGTTTCAAAAGTATCTGCGCGATTCACGCCTGGAGTTTGCGAAAAAGCTCTTGCAGCTTTCGCAACTTTCCATCACTGAAGTGTGCTTTGAATGCGGATTTAACACACATCAGCATTTTTCAAGGGCGTTTAAAAACAAATTCGGGGTAACCCCCGAGAGTATGAAGGAGAAAAGCCATGAAAAATCCGACCGTTCATATTGCGACAGATGAGCTTCGCCGTGCGGTTGCCGGAAAGAAAATCGCCCTGATGATGAACACCAGCGCGCTCGACAGCAACGGCAGACTGTTGATCGACGTGATCGCGGAAGAAAAATGGGCAACTGTAGAATATTTCTTTGGAATGGAGCACGGTGTCCGTGGCAATTTGTACGCAGCCGCCGAGAATCTCCCCACAATCGACAAACGAACGGGAATTCCGATCATCAATTTGTACAAATATCCCGGATTGGTACCACCCGTTGAGGAAATTCAACGCGTTGACGCCGTGGTGTTTTGCGCACAGGACGTTGGCGTCCGACATTGGACATATACGCCGTGGATGATGAAGCTGATCGACTCTTGCGCAGCCGCAAAACGCGAGGTGATCATTTTAGACCGTCCCAATCCCATTCGCGGTGACATCGTGGAAGGCGCGCCAATCGAAACCAAATATGCCGGCAAGCACCTCCTTTCCGGATTTGAATATCCGCTCCGCCATGGGATGACAACGGGAGAGCTTGCCACAATGTACAATGCCGTCAAGGGAGTCGGCGCGGAACTGACAGTCGTCAAAATCAAAGGCTGGAGACGTGAGATGTGGTATGACGAAACGGGGCTCCCTTGGTTGCCGCCAAGCCCCAATATTCCCACAACGGAATCCCCACTCTTCTTTGCCACCACGGGACTGATGCAAGCGGCCGACTTCTCCTTAGGGATGGGAACGACCACGCCGTTTGCCTACGTTGGCGCAGAGGACTTTTGCGGTCACACCTTGGCACATGAGTTGAACGCGCTGGGGCTGGAAGGGGTTCTCTTTGTTCCCAAGTATTATCAAGCAAGCGTGGCAGATAAGGCGCGCGGCGGATACGCCAAACGCCAGACACTTTGCAACGGCGTGATGATCGTGATCACGGACAGAGATGCCTTCAGACCCGTAACGGCACAGCTCCACATCATGAACAAGCTGAATCTGCTGTATCACGACCGCATCAATTTTGAATACAACAACGACGCCCGTGTCCGCATGGGAACGGACGATGTCTGCGACGCGCTTTCCAAGGGTGAGAGCCTTTTGCCGATCATCGAAAACTGGCAACGAAAGGCAGAAGCGTTCAAGCAGGCACGACAAGCGTATCTGCTCTATTGATAGCAAAAAAGAAGGACTTCAAATGCGTTTTTGCATTTGAGGTCCTTCTCTTTTGTTCCTTCAGCGCCTACACACCGCCGATTCCCCGACGGCATTCTCCCGGTGTTGTGCCGTAACGCTGTTTGAACTGCTCGAAAAAATGTGACAGATTGGTGTATCCGATCGCATATGCGATTGCCGTGACGCTCATATCCGTGTTCCGCAACAAATTTCGGGCATAGCGGAATTTATGCCCCTGCAGATACTCGTAAGGCGAAACGCCAAAATGCTCTTGAAACAATCGGTTGAGGTGCGCAGAGGAATAGCTCAGCTCCCGTCGCAGATCCCCTACGGAATACCGTACAAATTCCGGTCGTTTGGAAATCTCCCGTATCTTTTGCACGAACGGTGCTTGGCTTTCCTGAATGCGCCAATGAATGCGGTTGAGCTCCTGCAGGATCAACAGTACCGCCGAGCATAACAGCCCGTTTTTTTGTTCGGTCTGATCCTCTTGCAACAAATTGCATTGATGCAACAGCTTTTCCACCTCGGCGATCAGCATTTCCGAAGCAGGAAAACAACGCGGTCCACGAAGTAACAGCTCCTTAAAATCGGGCGAAATCAGCTCCAAAAGGCGTAACAGATGAGACTCCCGAACGGAAATATTGATGTAACGGATGTTGGGCGCCGCTTTGAAAAAGGCGTGATGCTCTGATGTGGTCATAAAAGACAGCGTGCGCGCCTCGTATAGCTCCTCCCCCCTGTTTGGGATGCAATTGCGCATTCTCCCCTCTGTCACAAGGCAAAATTCCCAATAGTCCAGATGCCCGTGCATGGCGGGATACTCAAAGGTGTTGATGGTATAGGAATAGTTAAATGCGGTATCGTCGGCGTAATATTTTAAGTAGCCGCTGTCGCAAAACGGGATAATAAACATTTCATCCTCCGTCTTTTTTCTTCATTATATCGCAACCCTCTTGCTTTGTCAATAGATTTCGAAACGGCGATGAGAAATTCGGGCATATAAAAGAGCCTTACGGGGATTGAAAATGATAAAAATCGGTGCTATATTGTAGATATCACCCCGAAAGGAGCATTTACATGAAGCTTTGTAAATATGAAGGTAACCCCATCTTAAAGCCCAATCCCAAAAACGTTTGGGAGGGGAGATGCGTTCTCAATCCCGCAGTCATCTACGATGACAAACACGAGGAATTCGTCATGCTCTACCGCGCCGCCGGGAACGATCTGCGCCACCAGATCAAATTCGGTCTTGCCACCTCTAAGGACGGAATCCATTTTTCCCGCTCCTCCGATCAACCGATTTTTGAGGGCTCGCACGAGGAGGCGGACGGCGGCTGTGTGGAGGATCCCCGCTTGGTGAAAATCGGAGATCTGTATTACATGACCTACGCCGCACGTGCATACGCCCCCGGTCAATATTGGCTGATGGAGGATCTGAACCGCGCTCCTACCTACATGGATGAAACGGACGTCAGCGGTGAGGAGATGCCTCTGTTTGCCGCCGACAATATTACGGTCAGCTATCTTGCCGCAACCAAGGATTTTCGAGTCTATAAGAAATTCGGCCGCATTACGGAGGCGACCGTAGACGACCGTGACGTTTATTTATTCCCCGAGCGAATCGGCGGCAAGTACGTAATGATCTCTCGCCCCAAATTCCGTGACGCAGGCGTCAAAATGCCCTCGATCTGGATCTCTTTTGGGGATGACCTGCTCGAATACGAAAAGCCTACGCTCCTGATGACAGGAGAACAATGGTGGGAAACCCAGCGCATCGGCGGCGGCACACCCCCCATCAAAACGGAATACGGCTGGTTCATGCTCTATCACGGCGTGGATGACAAAGGAATCTATCGCGTCGGCGCTGTGCTTTTGGATTTGAACGACCCGAGAAAAGTCATCGCACGCACCAAGGATTTTTTGATGGAGCCGGAATACGATTACGAAACCTGCGGTATTTACGAGGGATGCGTCTTCCCGACGGGAACGGTGGTCAAGGACGGCACGCTGTACGTGTACTACGGAACAGCAGACACCTATATCGGACTGGCAACAGCAGATTTTGACGCGTTGCTGCGCTATTTGATCGAGGATTGCCATGTGTGAATTGGAAAGATGGTTGCAAAACGCAACCGACCGCGACGTGCAAAATGAGTTGCACTCGATTTTGGGTCAGGAAGATTTGATGGAAGATCGCTTTTACCGCGAGCTTTCGTTTGGAACGGGCGGACTGCGCGGCATTCTCGGTGCAGGTACGAACCGCATGAACCGTTATACGGTGGGGCGTGCCACGATGGGACTTGCCGACTATCTGATCGCGTCCAATCAAAACAGCGTTGTGATCGCATACGACAGCCGCAATCAATCGGCAGAATTTGCTCTTCTCTCCGCTCAGATCATGTCCTCAAAGGGCATTCACGCCTATCTGTTTTCCGAATTGACCCCGACTCCCGTGCTTTCCTTTGCCGTTCGATATCTGAAAGCGGGCGCGGGCATTGTCATCACCGCCAGCCACAATCCCAAGGAATATAACGGATACAAGGTCTACAATTCCCGCGGATGCCAGATCACAGACCGCGCGGCGGAAGAGATCACTCAAAAAATCCAACAATGCGATTATTTTACTCCTTTTACCCCCGATACGCATCTGATCTCAATGTTGGATGACCGCATCAAGCAAGCGTTTTTAAAGAGGATCCAAGCCGACTCTCAAAGTGTGTTTTCCCCCGAAAACGCACCTGCGGTCGTGTATTCGCCTCTGAACGGAACAGGCAGAGACTACGTGCAAAGCATTCTTCGCATGATCGGTGTCAAGTCGCTCTATACCGTTGCGGAGCAGGAAATGCCCGACAGCAATTTTACCACCTGCCCCTTCCCCAATCCCGAGGAGACCGAGGCGCTGGCTCTATCCCTGCGCGACGCCAAGCGCTACCGCCCTGACCTTGTGATGGCAACCGATCCCGACGCCGACCGCATCGGCATCGCCGTGCCCAATTCTTGTGGCAAATACGTTTTGCTCAACGGTAACGAAACCGGCAGTATTTTGCTCTATTACATGCTGCTCATCAAGCAAACCAACAACGCCCTGCGCAAGGACACCACGGTGATCAAAACGATCGTCACCACCGACGTCATTTTTGATATGGCAAAAGAATTCGGGATCTGCGTCAAAGAGGTTTTGACGGGATTCAAATACATCGGTGAAGCCTTGGACGAAACCGAGGATTATCTGCTTGGTTTAGAGGAAAGCTATGGGTATCTCGTCGGAACGCACGCGAGAGACAAGGATGCCGTTTCGGCGGCGATGATGATCGCGCAAGCTTGCGCGTATTTCAAGGAGCAAGGCAAAACGCTTTACTCCGTTTTGCAGGAAATCGAACAGCGATACGGTTATTATCGCACGTCGCTGAAAACCATAACTCTTTGCGGTAAGGGTGGGGCGGAGCGTATGCAAGCCATGCTGGAAGCGATCCGCAAAGCGCCCTTTGCCTCGATTGACGGAGAACCCCTTACCTTTGACGATTTTTCCAATGGGCTGTACGGACTTCCCAAGAGTCCTGTTCTCCGTTTTCGAAGCGAGCATTACCGACTCATTCTGCGCCCCAGCGGTACAGAACCGAAAATGAAGATCTATCTGCAGGTAAAGGGCAATTCCCCCACAAATGCAAAAGAAAAGCTCTTGATACTCGAGCAATTCCTGCAAGAACAGATTGGTTGAGATTCTAAATGAAGGACGGAGAATGTTGAAATTCTCTGTCCTTTTTCATACGATTATCAAGTATAAGCTTTACTCATAGCAATGTTTTTCTTTGTTTTTGGGATCAAATTCAGGAAAACAAAACAAATAGTAGTCACATTCGTCGCCACAACACTCAAAACCTTGATCTCCGTTACCAAGACAAATATCAGGCTCTCCCGGCATAAGCTCTATACAGGTAACATCTATGATCCTTTTTTGAATATTCTTTCCCATATATCCCCCATCAGCATATAAAAAAGGTGCGCAACCGAAGCCACGCACCGAAAATCGCAAACTCCGATTGCTGCTACACAAACTAAATTAGAATTAGGGTATTCACCATAACCATTTAGTAGAGCTTGCGATTTTACCAAGTTCAAAATGATCATGGCGAAAAAAGGGTACAAATATCCCTATAAAGATAAAAATACCACTAATTCTAATATTCAGTTTGTGTAGCACATTTATTATATCATATACTTTTAGAAAAATTAAGCAACTTTAAAGAAAACTTTAAACTTAAAATGAATCTCTTGTGAGGACAAGAATGATTTCGCTTTTTTCTTGTGATCATGCAGCGTGGAAAATTGCGGCGGTACAGCCGCAAAGCAAAAAGGTGGTGTCTCAAATGCAAAACACATTTGAGACACCACCCTTTTTTGCTTACACCTCTTGATAGATACGCTTCATGTTGGCAAAGGAAACGTGCGTACCGTATTCGCACTCCTCCATGCCCTCGTATTCGAGGTAAATGTCACCGTCGAAGCTCGAGTTTTTGATGGTGCGCATCACATCCCAGATGTCAATGTCACCCTGCGCCAAGATCGATCCGCGCAGGAAGGTGCCGTTGACCGAGCGGAACCAGGAATCCTCGCAGTTGAAGTCCTCAGCACCTCCCGGATCGCGATGTGCGGGGCGGAGATAGAAGTCCTTCATATGGATGGTCTTGGCAAATCCGATCATCTTCTTTGCCGCGATCTCGGGGATGTCATCCACGCAGGTGTAGTTACCGACATCGAGCTGATGTCCCCAGTTGTCTCTCTTGACCGAGGTCAAGATCTGGCGCACGCGCTCGGAGCCGTTGGCGTGGAACCCGTGATTTTCCAAAAGCACCGTGATCCCCATCGGCTTTGCATAGTCGCAAAGTTCCTCATAGGTGCGAACGATGAGCGGCAGCTCCGCTTGAAACTTTTCCATCGTGTTTTCAGCCATCGGACGTGAGAACGCCGCGGAATCCACACGCATGGTAGGAATCTCCATATCCGAAACCATCTCCATGTGGCGCTTGACACGCTTCATTTCGTTGGCATATTGCTCCTCATTCAGCATCAAAAAGTTTGCATTGAGCGAGTAATTTCCGATCGGAACGCCAAGACGCGCGCCGGCTTCCTTAAAATCCTTTTTGAGTTCGGGCGTCTCCACCAGATTGAAGCCGAACGGAACCAGCTCCACGACCTCAGCCCCCATCCCCGCGATCTTCTCAAACGCCGCAATGGGGGTCAATTCGCCCGTGCGGATCTTTCTTGACACACCGTAAATTGATATTCCAAACCGTCTCATGGTTATTCTCCTTTATTTTTTCATATGATGGGGCTGTCTCAAAGGAAAACTTGAGACAGCCCCGTATAATGAATTCGTTTCAATCGAACCGTTGCATCTCTGCCTTACAGGAACAGATCGGGACTGCTGGGATCCGCGGTATCCGTTTCATCGGGAACGGCAGGCTCCTCTTCCAAAAGCTGATTCGCCTTCGCTACGCAATTGGAATACCACTCCTCAAGGTCTTTAAAGGACTCCTTGTCCTCGCCCTCCAAAGCTGCGTAAAGCGGTTGCAGCTCATCAAGAGCGGTCTGCACGTCTGCACGTGCTTCCTCGTCTCCGAGGACCTCAAGGGTCAAGCATTTTTGTTCAAGCAACAATACCCGCAGTGCAACGTTTGAGGCATTTTCAGTAAACGCTTCCGCAAGGAACGCTTCGACAGCAACGTAATAACCGCTCATCAAGCTACTGTCACCACCGCCCGCCGCGGGTTCCATAAGAACAAACAGCGTTTTATCATCTGCGTTCAAATTGCTGAATTTGGTCATAATTGCCAGCATCGTCTCGCGATCAAAGCCCACAAGCTCACTTTCAGGATCACTAAGCAAGTATACCCAAATTGCATCGTAAGTCATTTCCATAAAGGACTGCAACTCAGATCCCACATAGTAATCGTAAATACCGATGTCCAGCGTCGTCAAAAGCATATTGACGTAAAGTCCGCGATAAGTGGTCATCACGTATTCATAAGTGAAAAACATCGATTCCACGGAGCCGTCTTCGGCTTCCGATGCCATTTCGCAAAGCGGCTGATAACGGTAGGCTTCCAAAAGTTCATCGGACGCACGCTCCAAAATGTACTCTTCCAAAGCCATTGCTCTTTCCACTGCGCTAAAGAACAGCGTATACATGGGAATGCCCGCCTGATTCATAGCCATATAAGAAAGATTCGTTGCCATAATTGCCTCATCCAAAGCGGCAAACTCGTCCTCCAAATCACCGTAGAGCACTTCCGGCTCTTGATCATACATGGCACAGATCTCCAGGTATTTATTATAAGCAAAGCCCAGCTTACGATCAAAAGCGTCGCGTTCCTCATCATTAGCGATCGCATTGCGTGCAGCCGTCACGCTTTCCATGCGCGCACGGAAATCTTCCAACCAATTTTCAGTGGAGAAACGCTGTGCGTACATCTCCATAGCGATTACCAGCTCATTATAAGCCTTCACCGCATTCTCATCCTCAAACAAACCTCTGTAATACTGGTTGAGCAGGTCAACAAACAGACAGGTCAAGTATGCACTCTCTCCCGAATCGTCGAACGCCACGGGCGGAATGCTCATCGCGTAATACGCATTCAGCGTGCCAAGGAAATTGAGCTGGCGAGTAGGTGTCAGCGCTACGTACATCGCAAACATCTCCTCGATATCTGCGTTATACTCGGCGGAATCCCTATAGCCGTCCTCCTCCAAAATGCGGATCAAGATGTCCATGTAGTGATCCATCAATTCATGATAAACGGGCAAATCCAACAAAGCGCCGGAGTAGTGGTAGTAACCGCCCTCCATAGTACGCAGATAATCCAACATATCATTGAAATAGAAGGATACGGAGGGATCCAATCCCATCAAAGTGTTGATCGGCAGAATTTCGTAAAGCGCACGGGTCATTTCGCTCTCATTTGCCAAAATATCCTCTGCCGTACGGATTGCCATATAATAATTGAAGAAGAAGTTAGAGGTATCCATTGCCTGGAAAGAAGCTATCGCATCCATTTGCTCTAATGCGAGTGCGATGTAGGATGCCAAAACCTCCAGAGAAACAGGCAGACGAACGGTGGACAGCTTGCTCATTGCCTCTCTATTGTCGGCTTCATAATAGTAGGTGTAAAGAGCCTCGAAAACGTTATCCTCCGCACGCCAAGCGGAAACGTAATGATAAATTTCTCCCCACGTTCCGTCTGCATAATCGCTTGCAAAAATAAAATCGTAGATTGCATCAAGCTCATTTGCAAAGTTGTTGATACCCTGCGATTCCCAATCCACAGGAAGGGTTTCAAACATTTCATGCAGCTCCAACATGTACTCGAATACTGCAATTAAGCCCTCGTAGATTTCAACGTCCAGCACGCCGAAATCCGCGAAATACATCTCGGGCAACAGTTCTTCCTCTGCAAAGATTTCAATCACCGAGGCGATCAACGGGCTGACGGTATACAAGTCACCGTCTTCATCCTCCAGAATCTCAATTGCGGACGTCAATGCTTCGGGAGTACGGCAAGTCAGCACCAACCCGCCGCCTTCAATGGTGAATGCATCATCAAGTGCCACAAAATCATCATCCAGCATGCTCATGCCATGCGAAAATGCCGCGCGCGCAACATCTACACACTCTTTCCAAGTCAGATACTGTCTCTCTGCGGGAGACATATCAAGATATATCTCCATCAGTTCAATGGCAACGCTTCCCAACTCCTCCGAAATCTCGGGCCACTCATCGCCGCTCCAATCAAGGTTCGCAAATGCCGGAGATTTCGCCTTGAAATGGGAGATATCCGTATATGTCAAACGAATATCATAGTAATATTCCTTCTCATCATAAACAACGGTGATCCTTTGGTCGTCTTGAGGTTTGGTTTCATTCACCACAGAAAGATCAAAGCCCTTAACCTCGACAGAGTCATCGGTCAAAGGGATATCCTTCGTCAATGCTCCGCCGTTACCCGTCAGGGTCAGATAACCGCCTGCAAGGTCCAGACCGCCCTCGTGGCTATCGTATGCGAGCTTATTGGGGCGTTGAAGCTTTACGGATTCCACTTCATAAACCTTAACCGCAAACGTGCAGGTGTAGGTCTCACCGTCCGCTTCGTAAGAAGCCTTAACGTCACAGGAGCCTGCCTTTGCAGAATCAAAGCCTTCCAGCTTCACCTTTTCATGATTCAGGATCACCGTATACGAAGATCCGTCATCACGGATAATCTTGAGTCTTCCCTTGGATGTATCCAATTCATCCCCGACCAAATAATCGGTAACGTGTTCGATGACCTGCATTCTTTCTACCACGGTTACCGTGATCTCCACGGTCTTACCGCCATAGGTCAGCGTGACCTTTTGTTCTCCAACCTTGTCCTTATCAAATCCCGACACGGTAACGCCCGCATCGTTCATCGCGACCTCGCGACTCTCACCGTTTTCCGTTACGGTAAGAACGCCGTTGGAAAGGTCAAGCGCATTGCCCACAATATACGTCAATTGGGGCATATCCTTGATCTCAAGGGTCAACTCGCCGCCATCTGTCGTTTCGTCACCGCAGGAAACCACGGCAAACAAGGAAACAGTCAGCAGCAGAATCAGCAGGATGACTGTACTGAACTTTTTCATCATTCATATTCCTCCAATCAGTTTGTTTTAATTACTTTCAACGTTCTCCACCCAGATCGCATAAAGCTTTCTGCCATCGGATGCCTCGTTCAGCTTGTCGGACGTATAAGTCGCCTTGGTAGCTGCTGCGTTGGTATCCCATCCGATGCAGGTATAACCTTGGCGCACGGGATCGGAGATCGTATTGCTGGCATTTCGATTTGTGATGCCGGTCGCCGTTTTTTCAAAGTAGAGCACGTAGTCGCCCTCCTCGGAAATCGTACAGCACCAAATCACGGGACGGTAAGAGGAATTCCAAAGAGGATCCCAGCCCTCTCCCATCTCATCAGCTTCCATATAAAATGTCAGATCGGGACAACCGTAGAATGCATGTGCCGCCAATTCGGTAATGCTCTGCGGCAGGATCACGGCAGTCAATCCCTTGCAATTACGAAACGCCTGCGTTCCAATGCTTTGGATGGTCGTGGGAAGCACCAGCTCCTTCACTTCGCGACATCCATAGAACGCGTATTTTCCAATACTTGAGAGACTCTTTCCAAGCGTTATCGTTTCCAACGCCGCGCATTTATAAAACGCGTAATCTCCAAGATATGTAACGGTATCCGACATTTGAACATCGATCAGCGCTTCGCACTTATAAAATGCCTTGTTCCCAACCGTTTTCACGTTTTTTCCAAACGCAACCGTTTCAAGGGCGGTACACTTATAAAATGCCTTTTCACCGATCTGCTCCAGAGCGTCTCCCATGACGATCTGCTTCACGGAAACAAATCCGTAAAACGCACTGTTGCCAATCGTTTGAACACCGTTTCCAAGGCGAATGATGTCAATGCCATAAAGTGTTACATCTCCGCCCGCCTCGATATCCGCCTTGCCGTTTCCGTAGAAAGCGAAATCACCGATGCTTACAACACTATCGGGAATCACGAAAACATCTTCGTCACCGTCCATCATGCTATCGGGCATGTAAACCGTTCCACACTTATAGAATGCGGAGCGTCCAATGGACTGGAGCTGTGGCGGAAGCGTAAAAAGCTGAAGCTTATCACAATGATAGAAGGTATAATCCTCAATGACTTCCAGCGTATCGGGAAGCTTGACCGATGTCAACTGCGCACAGTTATAAAATGCGGAACGTCCAATCGTTTTAACGGTATTCGGGAGTTCAATACCCGTAAGCCCATCGCAACGGAAAAATGCATAGTTGGAAACGCCTACCGTACCGTCATCAGCAACCACATTGCCGCTCAACGTCTCGGTATAATCGACAATCCAATTGCCGGCATACACAACACCGTCCTCCGCCTTCTGATAGATACCGGAATCACGGAAGGCATACGAACCGATTTCCTTGACTCGATCGGGGATCTCAATATCATTCAGTGAAGTGCAGTCACGAAATGCGTAGCTTCCAATCACTTTCAGATTGCTGGCGGTCATCTTGTGCGTTTCATAATCGTACGCACCGAGAATGACGGTGGCAAGATCCTTACAACCGATGAACGCCTGCTCTCCTATCACCTCAACACCGCTTCCGATAATGAGCTGCATTACCGAAGAGCCTGCATAAGCGCCCATACCGATAATCTTGACGCTATCGGGAATGATATGCTGTCCGCGATGGAGATTGGTGTTTTTATAAAATGCGTAATTTGCGATACCAACGGTATCGGTGCGCAATGCCAACGGAGTCTTGGTAACGTCCTTAAGTCCCAAGAACCATTTGCCAACGTAAACCTCGTTTTCGGTGGTGTTGTTCCAGAGTGCCGTGTCCATAAACGCACCGAGATCGATCACCTCAATGCCGGATCCAAGCGTAACGCTTGCCAAAGCCGTACAAGTAAAGAATGCGCCTTCTCCAACAGTCTTGACGCTATCGGGAAGTGTCACAGCCGTCAAAGCGATATCTCCCGAGAATGCATACGCGCCGATGCTCTCCACAGCGGGAGTAAAGGTCACGGAATTCAGATTGGTGCATCCTGCAAAGGCGTATTCTCCAATCTGCTTTAAAGCATCGGGAAGATTCAAAGATGTCAGACCCGTGCAATCGGTAAATGCGTTGGAGCCAATTGCTGTTAATTGACTGCCAAAACGAATCTCGCCCAGCTTTGCGCAATAGGCAAATGCATGCGCGGGAATTTCAACCACTCCATCCGGAAGCGTTAAAACGCCCTCAAGCAATCGACAGCTTGCAAACGCGCTTTCCCCAAGCGTAACTAAATTTTTGGGAAGCGTAACCGACTTCAGATAAGAGCAGTTCGCAAACGCGAATCTGCCGATCTCAGTAACGTTATCACCGATCTTGACGCTTGTCACGTCACCCTTGTTGAAAAATGCCTTTTCCCCGATGCGGGTAACGGGCTTTTTGCGGTAGGTATCGGGAATCACGATGTCACCTGTTGCAATTCCTTTGTTGGTCACCTCATACGCGGTGCCATCCTCAATCAGGGTAAACACCATACCGGGCTCAGCCTCCCTGTCAAAAGGCAGAGGCTCGGACCAAGGAGAATCCTCGATCACTTCCTCCTTGCCGTTGACCTTGACGCTGACGCGGTAGGATCCCTGCTTCAAGTTGGAAAGATCATAGTAGGTCTTACTGACAACAAATTCCTGCGGCTCCTGACCGTCCGCCTCAATGCGAACGGTATACAGAAGTGCATCCTTGACCCCATCCCAAGTCAAAGTCAAGGTGGTGTCGTCGATTTCAAGGTCATCGGGAGCGGCAAACGCAGGGATTGTTTCACATGCGCACAATGCCGCCAGACAACCGATCATTAAAATCAATATGATGTGCAAACGAATTTTTTTCATCCGCTGCTCCTTTCAGACTACTGCTTGCGGTACGCGTTAGCCGTTCGACTCCGTTTTTCGGAGCTTTGCCGCCATTGCGTCCGCCTTTTTCTGCTTGTGTTCTCTGATCAGCTCGTGAGGCCACTTAAACTTGAACTTGCGCACGGCAATATCAAGCAAAAACAGCACGATGGCAAGGATCAAAAGCGGAATACGGGGATCGTACGAGCGCTTGAGAGTCTTTGCAAGATTTTGGAACACATCTGCAGGGTCATTGATCACGATTCCCTTACCGTCCTTGGTCAGAATCGTCATCAGCTCCGCGCCAAGCGGGGCTCTTGTGGGGAATGCGTTATACTCTTCCGAATAAGAAAAGGTCTTGTAGAACACGGTCTCGGAAAGGAGTGTGCCGTTCTCGTCGGATTTCTTGATCTTGATCTCATAAAGTCCCGAATCCTTGATCTCAAACGAGAATCTGCGGTTGCCTTCCTGCGCTTTTACGGGAATCCCCTTCTCGCGCAGCTCCACCAGGGACTCGGTGATGGGGGTTACCGTTACGTCGATCCGATGTGTCTCATCCAGATTGTAAACGTTGAGCTGAGTGGTGTAGTTGTCGGTCTTGATCGAATAATCAAAGCCTTCCGCACGCACGTCCTCCATCGGGAAGAGCGCGTTTACAATGTTGGTGATGATCGCCTGACCGACCAAGTCCTCGATGAAGATACCCGACCATTCGCCGCCCAAGTCACACATAAAGCTACCGACGTTACCCTCACCGTATTTCCACTGCGCGTAAATCGGCACGTAATCCCCCATCAAAGGAACGTCTGCTCCATTTTTTGCAACGGTACCGTAGTAACCCGTCAGGGGGGGCATTGCATTTTGCGTAATGCCTGTCACGACCGTGGTCATATCCTTGATCTTGGGGATGAACTCCTCGCCATATTCGATTTCAGCGATCGCCTCAAGCGCCAGATCCTTTTGCATCTCTATGGAGATCCGATCAAGATTGTTCTGGTCAACGTTATAGAACTTACCGCCACCCGTGGCAGCAAGCTCTTCCATCTTTTCCACCTTATCAGAGGAAATATCGCCCACCGTAACAACGGACATCGTGATGCCCTTTGCACTATTGACGTCGGCGAAATCCAAATAACCCGTTCCTGCATCATTTCTGGCATCGTCACCCGGGTCACCGTCTGACACAATGATAATATGCTTGCGCTCTACGTTATCGATCGCAGCCAAAGCAAGACCTGCTTTTTCGACCGCCTTCGCAAACACCGTACCGCCGCTTGCTTCATCACTGTCGTCAATCGCGTTGATTGCCTCCTTGATCTCATCTTTTCTGGTAACCGGCAGAATTTCAATGTTTTCTTGTGCCGTGTCACTAAAGGAAGCGACACCGCAGAAATCACGGTCACTCAAGGTATCCAAGCACGCCCTCGCTCCCTCGATTGCCGCCGGAAGCTTACCCATACTCATGGAGCCGGAAGCATCCACCACGATCATCAAAGCGATAGGAGGTGTATAATCAATGGCATTGACAGGAAGCATTTGCTTATAGTAGGTCGATTGTGCGAGGTCAAGACGGTTGTATGCGTGCGGCACCAATTCCCCGTTGACCATCTCGTTTTTACCGCCCACGGTAAACAAACCGCCTCCAAGGCTATAGACGTACTCGTTGAGCAATTCCTCAAAGCCCGCGGGCATATCGCTGTAGGCAATATTGACCAGAATGATCTGCTCATAGGCTGCCATGGATTGAATATCCTTGGGGAAGGATTCCAGATCCTCCTCTACGCTGACTGCCGTAACCTTGAAATTCTGTTCCAGAATTTTCTGAAGCTTTTCGGACTCATTTTCGTATTTTTCAATCAGGAGAATGTTATCAAACACTTCCAGATTGATAAAGGTATGGTATGCGTTATTCTTGACCTGAGTATCTCCCTTGTGGTTGATCTCAAAGCGAAGCTCGTGCATTCCCTTCTCCTCCAGCAAAATGCTGATGGGAATGATCTGCTCCTCCTTGGTTACAGACACCGCAGTGGTTCCAAGCTTTTCTTCATTGTCATAAAGAGTCAATTCAAAGATCTGCTCGCCTTTGCCGAGATTACTCTTGATGGTCAGCTCCGTGTTGAACGCCTCGCCAAGCGCGATGTGCTGATCGGGAACGGTCACGGACAGAATCTGAATTTCGTCATGCTCCTCATTGGGGAAGCAAAGCGTATCGACCATGATACCTTCAGCGGCGATCGCTTTGATCACCGAGGTTGCGGCGCGGTCGGTCTCAATACCGTCGGAGATCAAAACGATCTTCGCGCTCTCGGGATTGGTAAAGAGTCCCGCCGTGTATTCCAACGCCGACGCAAGATCGGTCGCTGTCGTATCGGGATCCTTTGATGTAAGATAAGTCTCATATGCGTTTGTAGCGTCGTCTGTCAATTCCACGGCATACTCACATCCGTATCCGAATTTGACCACACCAACGTTGTAGTCTCTTCCGCAGATACCGAGTACCGTTTGAACAAAGCTATCCTTATCCTCACGCGATTCCCCGTTGCTATCCGTCACATCCACAAGCAAAAGGATCTCGTTTTTGGTGTTGGGAATTTCATAGCTAAAGGAGATCCCCGCCAGAAGGTTGATCGCAATGACCATTGCAATGCTGTGAAGCACCATGGAGACGATGCGGTTTCGCGTCTTTCGGTATTTCTTGGACATGCGGAAATACGGGATCAACGTCAGCAGGATCGCCGGGATGATCAACAGCAACAGCCACGGATGGGTATAATTTAATTGTAAATTCGTCATCTTGTGTCAGCTCCTGTCAATAATTCGTTTTCGTTTGCAGCATCCACTCCGCAAACATCAGAACGACCAGCGCGATTGCGAAATAGAAGATCAGATCTTCAAATTCGATCTCCACCACAGTCTCCACGCTCATCATAGGAAGTGCATCCACCTGCTTGGTCACGTTGCTTTCTACATTCGGAATGCTTACAAAGAAGTTCTCAATCAGCATCTGATCTCCCTGCATCGGTTTTTGGGTCACCGTATAGGTTCCGGGGCGGGACAGGACCAATTCACCCGTAGACTCCTCAAAGGCGATCTCCTCGCCGTTGCCCGCAACCTTAAGCTCGGTACCGCGCGCGGTCAGCGTTACGGTGTCTCCGATCTCAAACGCATTGGAGGTCATTGTCTGTGGGATGTAATAATTGAACAGATTGTACATCATGAACGTAAAATCAGGCATTGCGCACAGGTTGGAATAGTTCAGGTCAAACGCCCAAACCACAACCTTGGCTTGATTCTCATTTTTCGCTAAAATCATAGGCTTTCCGTTATAGTAAGCCAGTTCCTGAAAACCGTCGCTCGCAACGATCTCACGGTATTTCGAGATGGTAATGCGCGAGGAATCCACATACGTCATCAATTCATGAGACGCACCGGTTGCCAAAGTAGAGTCGCTGTTTACGGGAACCGTTTCGCCAATACGCAACCCGGAATTTTCAGGTGCCTTGTTGGGGTCAACCAACAGTACGACACCGTCTGTAGGAAGCACTTCGGGCATACGATGCTCAAAAATATAGAGATCGTATCCTTCGGTTGCCGGCGTTTCATCTCCTTCCAACGAATCAAAATCAATGTTCCATTTGTCGCGCATGGTTTGACGCATGGTACGGATCATACCGCCGAAATAATTGTTGGGGATCGAGCTTGCATATTGCACGCGAATGGTGGGCTTGGTGCCACCGTAAAGGAAGAACAGGTTGTCGTCCGCAAAAGAATCCGCCGTTGTAATATAGACCTCCAAATAGTCAAAGGAATACAACACATCGCCGCCAAGGTCATCGACCGTAAAGGTGACCGTCTTTTCCTCTTCGGAAGGGTCAAAATACTCCGTCTTGGAAAGCGTTTTCGATTGCTGAGACTTTCCGTTTACGCCATGGATTTGGCAGGATACAGTCAGTGTATCCGTTCTTCCGTAGCACCCAAGGTCCACAGAAATATCTACGTGGTTGTTCTCATTCACTTCAGCAACGCAGCCAAGAACAGCCGCGTTCCATTCGCCCTCTTCGGCAACATTTTCAACCAGGATCTCATTCTTTTCGATGTACTCGGTCGCCGTATAGAAGTATACCTGCGCCTCGTTGTTATAGTTCAGCACTTCTTCCGCAAGAGCAACCGCACCCTTAACGTCGGCAGAGCTGTAGGTACACTTGGTACCGTCCGCCAAAAGCTCGTCAAACTTGGCGTTTAGCTCTTCCGTTTGTGCCGCTGTTGCGCGTTGGAACAAGAAGTCAGACTTTTCATCGGCAAAAATCACCGATACGAGTCCCCCATCCTCCAACGTTCCGAGTGCCAACGTGCGTGCCTCGCTCACAGCGCGTTCGAAACGGGTGTTAGAACCGTTGGAAAGGCGCATGCTTGCCGACGCGTCGATGATGATCACCTTTTCGTTTTCGTCACCGATCTTCTCGTGCATGATCACAGGCTGTGCCAAAAGGAGCGCACAGATGGTCAGAATCAGCACCTGACACAAAAAGAGCAGAATATTGTGCAATCGGCTGATGGGCAACCGCTTTTTCTTGTATTTTAAACTCAATCTCCAAATATAGGTACTGGAGATCATTTTTTGTTGATAATTAGGCTTGATGATATAGATAATGATCAATGCGACCACGCCAAGCAAGCCTAAAAAACCTAAAGGTGCAAGCCAACTCATGCCATGATACCTACCTTAAGCAATTCTTTGAAAAGGACTTTTTCGATAGGCTGATTGGTACGCACGCTGATAAACGCCGCACCGCGCGAATGACAAAATGTCTTCAACCCATCCACCAGCTCGTGCATTGCTTGCTCATAAGCATTCTGGGATGCACGGTCAATCTTGAGCTTCATGTTTTTCGTATCGGCAACGTCCTCCGACTCAGAGTCGATCAGGTTTACACGCCCCATATAAAGAGGATCATACTCTTCGGGCGTCATGACCTGTACAAGGAGTACCTGTCGCTTTTTATAGCAGAGATAATCCACTGCTGCTTTCCAGTCGGAGTCGGTAAAAAAGTCGGAAATGATCACGGTTAGTCCGTCGTTGTTGCCCGTGGTGGGACAACTGACCACAGCTTGCCGCAGATCCGCCTCGCCGTCGAACGTCATATTTTCCAGCTCGCTGATCGCGCCGAAAAAAGGCCGTTTGCCAACGATGGTACCAAACGGATTTTCCGCACGCTCCCCTTTGATCAGCTGATAGGATACCTTGTCCATGTTGTGGACGGAGAGATATCCCAGCGCCGCGGCGATACCAACGGTATACGCCGCCTTGTCGGGATTTTCCTTTCCCATCGATGCCGAGCAGTCGATAAAGACCTGCGTGTGCATCTGCCTCTCATCGGTAAAGAGCTTTAAGAAATACTTTTCGAAACGGCTGTACAGATTCCAGTCGATGCGGCGGATATCGTCGCCCAGCATATACTCGCGGTAATCCGCAAACTCAACCGTCTGTCCGTACGTCCGAACAAGATGCTTACCGCCGAAAAAGCCCGCAAGATCTGCGCGCAATTCCAGCGAAAGCGCTTCTAAACGACTGAAAAATTCATCGTTTAAGTAGGAACCCTTCATTATTTTCTCCCAAATACTTTACGCTTTTTCTCGGTGCCTTCTGCCTCTGCAGCTTCCTTTTTGCTAACCTCCAAGCCGTTCTTGCCGGCAAGCTCATCGATGATCATCTTGACGATCTCATCGGGAGATACGCGTTCTGCAACAGCCTCGAAGGTCAGCTTCATTCTGTGTCTGAGAACGGGGTATGCCAGCTCGTTAACGTCATTGTAAGAAACGTTGAATCTGCCGTTCATCAAAGCCTTTACCTTTGCTGCGGAGATCAGAGCCTGACCTGCACGGGGGGATGCGCCAAGACGCACGTACTTCTTTGCCGCGTTGCTCGCGCACTCACTGTCGGGGTGGGTCGCGGAGCAGAGAGTCATTGCATAGCGCATAACGTCCTCTGCAACGGGGATCTGATTTGCGGTTGCACGCATCTCCAAAAGGTCGCTACCGTTACAAGCCGCGTCTGCAACCTCTGCCATGGTCTTCTGGGTCATGTTGACGATGTCCATCAACTCATCCAAAGAGGGATTCTTGACAATGATCTTGAACATGAAACGGTCCATCTGCGCCTCGGGAAGCGGATAGGTACCGTCCTGCTCAACGGGGTTCTGCGTTGCAAGCACGAAGAAAGGCTCCTCCAGCTTTCTGGAAACACCCATAACGGTGACGGTATGCTCCTGCATCGCCTCAAGGAGCGCGGACTGGGTCTTCGGCGTTGCACGGTTGATCTCGTCCGCGAGAATGATGTTGGAGAAGATCGGACCCTTTTGGAACTGGAAGGTGGAGTTTCCGTTATCGTCTTTTACGATGATGTTGGTACCCGTTACGTCTGCGGGCATCAAGTCGGGAGTAAACTGAATACGGGAGAACGGAAGATTGAATACACGACCGAGCGAACGCACAAGACGGGTCTTACCGACACCCGGTACTCCCTCCAAAAGCACGTTACCGCCTGCGATCATAGCGATCACCGCGCCTTCAATGACGTCCTTTTGACCGATGACGTCTCTCTCGATCTGCTCAAAGATGTTTTTGCACTGCGTACTGAATTTTTGAATGTTCTGTTCTGTAACCATGATTTTTTCTACCTTATGTTAATATTTTTTTATTTTATATGTTCAATCCAACGGATTGTTATATACTACCGAAATATGCTTCGAAGAATTCGCGGAATTCGGGCGGAATCTCTCCCGTTTCCTCAAAAATCTCCATTGCCATCTCATAATAGGTGTCGAGATGGTCTCTATAATAGGTTTCGCCATCGATAAACTGGTTATTATCCTCCCATTTACCGCCCGCACCTGCGCCTTGACCGTGAGCACCGGAATTCTCTTTTCCCTGTTCTTGACCGCCGGAACCGGAGCCTTGCGTATCTCCATTACCGTCCTCTGCGCTGCCGTCGGAATTCTGATTGCCCTGCTCACCCTCAGACACGTTTGCATCGTTGCCGCCGGGAATATCATCGGCTTTGTCGCCTTCCTGACCGCCGTTTTGACCTTCTTCCTCGCTGCCCTCTCCTTCGCCTTCGCCGTCAGCGATCTCCTCGAAAAGCGCGATCAATACCATTTCTTCGGTTACGTTTTCCTCAAATCGTTCGGGTTCCGCATAGCCATCGTCCCAACCGACAAAGACCCAGCCGTCCTCGGCAACCGCCACAACGGGCGTTGTACTCTCTCCTGGCAACAGGAGCTGATCGGTGATCCCCTCAATCTCGCCGCCTTCCTCTACCATGTAAGAGACGGCAATATAATTTGCCATGGGATCCTCGGGATTGACGATCTCCTGAAACGTAGGAATCGTGTCACTCTCCGCCAGTCCCACAACCGTCGTCATTCCCGCAGCAAGAACTGCCGAAACACAGACAAGTACAACCACCGCCTTGGAAAGCTGCAAACGAAGCTTTTTGGGATCTGCCTTTTTCAAATGCTCTTTCGCGTTTTCACGCTGACGCATTGCGATATAGGACTCATCATGCTCCAAATCAAGCATGGTAATCAGTCTCTCCTCCAATCCCAAACGGTCAACGCGGTGCGCGATCTGCTTGGTGGTGGGCTTGAATTTGACGAAGTAAAGAACCACTCCGCTGATGACTGCCACACCGGCTCCAATTCCGATTCCGAGCCAAATACCGCCGAAATCGAACAACCATGCCACTGCTGCCGTTGCAAAATTAGCAAACAGACCGATCATTAAGCCACACAAAACCGCTTTGAAGATGCCGTGCGCCCTGATTCGTGAGTAGTGTTTTTCAAAAAACTTTTTTGAAATCATTATGTTTCTCCTAATATGTATTTTTGTTTTCTGCATAAGAGTATGCGGAAACCGCTGCCGCATTTCTGCGCGCTGTTATGAAGAAAACGTCGGGGGAACTACGGGCATACGCGCGTATGCCCGTAATTTTTCTCTCCCAAACCGCCAAAAGCCGGGTTGG
>JAZQXI010000073.1:0-30005 GCA_045632805.1 Eubacteriales bacterium
CACCTACTATTAAGTATACCACCAAAAACGAGCGTGTCAAGTTTTATGGGATATTTAAAAGGAAAAAGTGCATTAATGATGTTCGACAAGCATGCAAATCTAAAATATAAATTCGGGAATCGACACTTTTGGGCGGAAGGGTACTATGTTTCGACAGTAGGACTCAATGAAAGCACCATAAGGAAGTATATCGAAGATCAAGAGAAGCACGACATAGCGCTTGACAAGCTGAGCGTCAAGGAATACGAAGACCCTTTCAAGGGTAGCAAGTAATACGAACGCCCTTTCAAGGGCGGCAAAAGTGGCAAAGGCAATAGGCTTGAGTATACGAAAGCCCGCGGCTTGAGCCGCTGGCCGGTAGTATTGGGCTTTTAGCCCTTGTGCATACCACCCGTTTGACGGGTGGTTATGATTTTTTTTCAAAAAGCTCTTGACAAACAATACTATGCGTGGTATAGTATTACATGAGAGGAGGTATAAAATGGATATTCAATTGAAACGAGGAATACTGGATATCTGCGTACTCGCTGCAATTAAGAACGAGGAGTCATACGGATATCAGATCATCAAGGATATGAAGCCTTATGTGGCAATCTCGGAATCCACGCTGTATCCCATTTTGCGCAGGCTGGAGCTTGCGGAACAATTGACCGTACGAACCGTCGAGCACAACGGACGGTTACGAAAATATTATCGCATCACCAAGTCGGGTTTGGCGCGTTTGGCTGCCTTTACCGAGGAGTGGAAGGAAATGATGTCTATTTACCGATTTGTAGTAAGGGGGAAGGAAGAGGTATGACAAAACAACAATTTTTGTCGGTGATCAGGCAAGAGCTTTCGGGATTGTCTGCAAACGATCTGCAGGAATCTTTGGAATATTACTCTGAAATGATCGACGATTTGATGGAAGACGGAAAAAGCGAAGCGGAAGCCGTAGCGTCAATGGGAGATCCGCGGCAGATCGCCCGCAAGATCCTTTCCGAAATGCCGCTTCCAAAATTGATCAAAGCCAAAACAAAACCTCAAAAGCGCTTGGAAAGATGGCAGATTGTACTCCTGATCGCGGGGTCACCGCTTTGGATCGTTTTGGCGGCAGCGGCTCTCATCATCATATTGGCAATTTATATCGTCCTGTGGTCGGTTGTTGTATCGTTTTATGCAGTTGATCTTGCTTTTGCGGCAACGGGTATAGCGTTAACGCTGACAAGCCCCATTACTTCACTCAGCGGCGGCGCCACGTATGTTTTGACGTTTGCGGGTCTTGGTTTGATCTTTGCAGGACTATCTATCCTTTGGTTCTTCCTTTGCAATAAAATTGCATGGGTTGCGGTCAAGCTTGGAGAAATGATTTGGCGGGGCATTAAATTTATGATAATCGGAAAGGGGCGTTTTGAATGAATGGAGGAAAGAAAACAGCAATGATCATTGCTTTGATCTGTATTACTATCGGCCTTGTTTTGACTTTGATCGCATTCCTTGTGATCGGGTTTGACTTTACAAAGCTGAACAACCGCCACCCCAAAACAGTTGAACATACGGTTGGAGAAGCATTCACCAAGATCAATGTCGACGTTGTGGAAGCCGATATCAAATTGCTTCCGTCAACCGACGGAAAAGCACGCGTTGTATGCGACGAGACGGATAAGATCGTTCATCGCGTGTATGTTGAAAACGGAACTCTCAAAATTGAACACGAAGATCTGCGCGCGTGGTACGAGTACATCGGATTTTCCTGGAATCGAATGTCGGTAACGGTTTATCTCCCCAAAACAGAGTACGAAACCGTCCGTTTGAAATCGGTCAGCGGAAATATCGTATCGGATTCAAAGCTTACGTTTGGTGATACCATCACCCAAACAACAAGCGGTGAGATCACGCTTTCGAATCTGTCCACCAAAAATCTTCTTGCCGAATCTACCAGCGGCAATCTGCGCTTGGAGGATGTCAACACAAGCGAGGATCTGAGCTTGAAAACTGTCAGTGGAAATATCCACTGGAAAAACGGAACCGCAAGGGCTTTGAATGGAGAATGTACAAGCGGCAATATTACGCTGGATCACTGCAAGACAAATCAGGATATGCTTTTAAAAACGGTCAGTGGCGAGATTACCTTACGCGCGTGTGATGCCGCGGAGTTGGAAATGGAAACCGTGAGCGGCAACGTGTACGCTGCTTTGCTTTCCGAAAAGGATTTCATCACAGATACCACAAGCGGAGATATTCGTGTCCCTCACGGTTACAAAGGTGGAAAATGTCGTATTTCAACCGTCAGTGGAAACATCACCGCAACCATTCAAAAATAACCAAAAGTTAAAAGAGGCTGAGTCATTCGACTTAGCCTCTTTTAGCGTTATTCTTGAGGTTCGATGGCATCGGGGGCATTGGAATTCTCATCCTCAGCGTCCTCTTCGCTCTCTTCATCCTCTTGTGCATGGATATACGGCGCGATCATATAACGGTCGATGATCGGATATGCCGCATATGCCGTGGTAAATGCGGTAATCGCCAAATAAAACACAAAGGGAAGAATCAAAGGAATCGCAATTCCCAAAGGTGTCGCGCCAAAGATTGGGAAGAGAGAGAGCAGAATAAGCGTGATCAAAATCAATCCCAAAAGCGCCATCAGATTCCGCTTGACACCGAGCATCGTAAAGATCAATGCGTTTTTCAAAATCTTACGGATCGACAGATCAAACGTAACCAACAGCAAATAGATGTAAAAACGCATAAAGAAATACAGTATGCACAGCGCGCAGACCGCAAAGAATCCAACATCCAGCATAAACGTGCCCGTTTGATTCCAGAAATACATGATATCAAAGCCGAGCAAAAAGAGCACGATAAAATCAAGGAGCCCGAGGAAAAAAGCAGGCTTGAGATTACGTTTGATCGCATAAAAATAATCCGACCATACAAAAACGGGTTCACCTCGCACCATTCCGCGAAGTACGTACGTAGCGCCGATATTCTGCCAACCAAAGGTCACAATCAAAAAGACGATGCAAACACCAATACCGATGTAGGTACCGAGGCTGTTTCCGTATACGGGAATGTTGAGCTGCGCACCGTAAAGATCCAGCAACACGGTGGATGCGGGAGAAGGATCGATCTCCGCAATGCCATACAATTGCTGAAAGATCAGATCATTTGCAGTCGGCGTTTGCGCAATGCCGAAATAAAGATAGATGCTAATCAGAATCGGCACGATCAACGGTAGCATCATCATGTTCAGCGTTACGAGCTTCCAGAATCGCCGTCCCAAAACCTTAAAATAGCGTTTCAGCGTTGGCGTTGTATCTTCTTCGAGTGCATCGGGGCGGTTATCCCGATTGTAATTAAAAAGCTCGAACAAGCGGTTTCTCTTTTTCGTAGTCAAAGCATTACTTCCTTTATGTTTTGTTCAATAGTTATATTGTATCACAGTTGTGTTGGAAAGTCAAGAAAATCAAAAAGTTTACAGAATTCAAATTAAGCCTCGGTCTCCTTGATAAAATCCGCCAATAAGAAATCCTGGAGTTGTTTGACCGTGTAAGCGGCTTTTCCGCCAATTGAAACGCCGTCCAACTCCACGATCCGCATGCAAAGGGCAGAAGCAGAGGTTAAAAGGATCTCATCGGCGTTTTTTAGAGCGTCCAAGGTATAACATTCCTCTTTGACGGGAATTCCAAAGTGCTTGCAAGCCTTGATCAAATGCGCGCGTCCGGTACCTGCCAAAATATGATTGTCGGCGGGATGTGTCATAAGAACTCCGTTCTTCAGGATCGACACGTTGGAATGTGCGCATTCCGTAACAATTCCGTCGCGATGTAACACACACTCATCAACTCCCGCTTCTACCGACGCTTGAGTCGCCAATACGGAAGGGAGAAGATTGAGCGATTTGATATTGCAATGAAGCGCTCGCGTGTCGGGCATGGAAATACAGCGCAGAGGTCTGTAGGTGTCCTTAATCGTTGCGGGCTTCATCATGACCCAAAGATTTGCAGAGCATTTTTCAGGAAAAGCATGGGAACGGAAATCCGTTCCGCGAGAGAATTGAAAATACACCCATTGCTCACCCGAATCCATGCGCAAAATAAGGGATCGCAAGAGTTCACAGAGCTCCTCGCGTGTTAATTGTGGCACAATCCCAATCAAAGCGGCACTTTGGAAGATGCGCTCGACATGTTCCTCTAACATATAGATGCGATGATTGCGGCTGAAGGTCACATCATAAACACCGTCGCCAAAATAGCAAGCACGGTCAAGCATTGGAACTTGGATTCGATCCAGCTCATCAATATTCCCGTTGTAGTAGCCAAGGGTTTTCATAGGGAAAGGTCCTTTCTGTATCATTTAGCATCGGATGCTATTTGCAAAAGCATTTCATAAACAGGTGTTGGGTATACCGTATCGGGATCGGAAAGCGCACGTTCTGCCACCTCTGTCGCAGTACGGAAAATCGGATTCGGGGTCAGCGACATCGTTTGTTCGCTTCCATCCGATAAAGTCCACGTCGCAGAAAAAGAGACCGATTGCGTCGCGCTCCAATCTGCCTGTGTAAGATGCGGTGTGTTGGCATACAGAAGCTTCCATGAGGAGTTATGAGCCGCTACCGTATCGCCAAGCATCACGGGAACAGAGCAAGAACCGTCCTCATTGGTAAGTGTTGCCGTAAAACGCACCGAAGGATGTAGCGTGTTCAACAATTCCAATAATTCCGCTTCCATTGCGGCATAAAAACGCAACTGTACGGCACCGTCCGAAAAAATCAGTGCGGCGCCGTCGGGTTGCTGAATATCCAAATAGATCGCTTGATAGGAACGGTCTTCGCTCAAAGTGATAGGAGAGTGCGCGGGAAGAAGAGCATGATCGGGAGTATACCAACCGATAAAACCGTTCTCATCACAATCGGGAAGTAACAGCTCCGTTCCAATGGGATGCGAAGCGGTTGTTGTACCATTGCGCGTTTGGAAGGAAAGCATCGCGCTTGGAGGCGGTACAACATCCACGTAGATCACCGCGCACAAAAAATTGTAATTACTTTTTTTAGAGGAAACGGAGTGATCGTACTCCGCGCTTCCCCGTATTACCAATATATGCGAGCTCCCCTCCGAAAAGTGATTGGGAAGGGAAATCTCCATCGTTCCGTCATCAGAAAGCGGCAACCATTCCTCGTTATCCCAACGGTACTCCAAGGCTTTGACGCCGTAAGAGTGTTCCACGCTCCCGCGCAAATCCAAAGATGCGCCCGTATAGAGCTCGTGAGAAAGATACAGAGGGGAATTGGCACTGTCCTTTGCCAAAGGCGCGTTCAAGGAAACAGAATAATCAAACTTTCGGTCAGCAGTCGCAAGATAGGAACAGGTTCCGTTTGCCGGGTCTGCGCATACCCCGTGCGGCATGCCGCCATAAACAGGGATCAAAAAGGAGCATGTCGAATCCAAAGCGCCGTTTGATGCAAAAGAGGAGTAAAGCGTACGCGCCTCGGTTAAAGAGCCACCCACGTTTTGCATATATTGCCCCCAAAAATTACGATCTCCCGCGCGGCTGTCTACATTAAATTTTTGGAGATAAACAGTGTTTTGATAACGATCGATGTAGGAGGTCTTGATCGAATATGCGCCACCGTAAATAGATTTCCAAAGGGTATTCCATTCAGGAGTTCCCCAAATATCAATCATCGCCGCAGTGCCTGTCTGTGCCCGCTTCATAGCGCGGTAATAGATCGTAAACAGACCGTTCCCATATGCACCGTTGTTGTAGATATTATAAAGTCCGTCAAACGCCAAAAGCTCCTCGGAGGTATGTCCGTTTGCGGGGGTCAGAATCGCGTTGCCGAACTCGGAATACTGTGTTTGATTCTGATAATAATGATTCAGCAGCGTTCCGCAAGCTCCGCCAATCACAGGAGAAGTACCGCCCGTTCCTTGCTCTTGACGTGCCTTGACGGCAAGATAGATCGGATTGACCTTCAATTCCGTGCCAATCTGCAAAAAGTATTCTGCGTAAGTCAAGCCGTTTTCTAACAACGCATCTTCCATGAACGTGGATGCAAGTACCGCTTTAACTCCCTCCAAAGAAACCTCAGAAGCAGAAGAAAGATCATAGAACTGGAAGATATCGGTTTCGTTCAAAAAGTTGCGTGGATCCATAAAGTATTCCACCGCCGCCTTGGAAGCTTGATAGGAGCTTGCGTCATAGAGTGTTGTATTGGTAGGGTGACGGTACGCTTTGTAGGATTCATTGGCAGAAATCAGATTGTTATCCTCGCTGATCTCCATTTCGCGTTTGATCACATAATCCCAAGTGTAGGAGGATTTTTCGGCAGTAATCAAAAGAGGGGTAAACGTCCATGTGGGATGAAGAAGATGTAATTCGGTCAAATCGACTGCATAGTCCTCAGGAAATCCGGCGTCAAGAAGAGATTGATAATAGACCTCTGCTTCTCCCGAAAAATATTGCGTACTTCCGCTGACATGTATCAAAACACTTGTCAGAACAATAAGCGTTAAAAGGACGCAGACGATTCTTATAAGATGATTGCGCTTTTTGCGATCCATGCCAGCCTCCTTAATCAATCAATTACTATGATAATTATATTATATCATAGTTAGTCGATCTTTTGGTGGAATTTTCAAAAAAAATCCCGCAAAAATGCGGGATTTTCAATTATTTTTTGTTATACACGATCTTACCGTCCGATACATCGGCTACAACCGTGTCACCGGCGGCAATCCGTCCTTCCAGCATCTCGGCAGAGAAGCTATCCTCAACCAAACGCACCACCGCCCGACGCAAGGGGCGCGCCCCGTAGGTTGCATCAAACCCTTCCTTGGCAAGAAGCTCAGCTACCGCAGGACGAAACTCGATCGCAATACCGATATCGCGAATTCTGCGGCTGACGTCCGAAAGCATCAATGTCGCAATCTGCTCGATATCCTCACGGGTAAGGCTGTTAAAGACGATGATATCATCGATACGATTGAGGAATTCGGGGCGGAAGGTACTCTTAAGCGCACTCATCATACGGTTTTTCTGCGCCTCGCGGTCATGATCTGACACATGCTCCGCAGTAAAGCCCAGAGATTTTGTTCCGCTCAATTCACCCGCTCCTACGTTGGAGGTCAAAATGATGACGGTGTTTCGAAAATCCACGTGTCTGCCTTGCGAATCTGTCAGAACGCCGTCCTCAAGCACTTGCAACAAAATGTTGAAAACGTCGGGGTGTGCCTTTTCGATTTCATCAAATAAAACGACCGAATAGGGCTTACGACGGATCTTTTCAGTCAACTGTCCGCCTTCCTCGAATCCAACGTAGCCGGGAGGAGACCCGATCAGCTTGGAAACGCTGTGCTTTTCCATATATTCGGACATATCCAGGCGGATCATTGACGAAGCGTCTCCGAACATGATCTCGGACAAGGCTTTTGCAAGCTCGGTCTTACCGATTCCGGTAGGCCCCATAAAAATGAAGGAACCAACGGGACGTTTCGGGTCTTTCAGCCCCATTCTTCCGCGCCGAATTGCTTTTGCGATGGCATCCACTGCGGCATCCTGACCGATCACACGCGCTTTGAGCAGGGAATCCAATTGCAACAGCTTGTCGCTTTCTTCTTCTAAAAGTCGATTCACGGGGATTCCGGTCCATTGTGTCACCACATCGGCAACGTCGGTATCAAGCACCTCAGGGCTGTTGGTGCTTTGCGCGTTTTCCCATTCCTCCTTTTTGGATTCATATTCCTTTTTCAAGCCTTGCTCCTCATCGCGCAAAGAGGCGGCACGCTCAAAATCTTGCTCCTTGATCGCAGACTCTTTTTCTTTTCCGAGCGTTTTGATCTGTTCCTCCAAGGCTTTCAGATCGGGAGGGGAGGTACGAGAACTGATACGAAGTCTGGAGGCGGCTTCGTCAATCAGATCAATCGCTTTATCGGGGAGAAAGCGATCGGCAATATAACGGATCGACAAATTGACCGCAGCCTCCAAAGCCGCGTCCGAAATTTTCAGCTTGTGGTGTGCTTCGTATTTATCCTTCAATCCGCGTAAAATTGCCAATGCGTCCTCGCGACTCGGTTCACCAACCGTAACCGATTGAAAGCGGCGCTCCAAAGCGGCATCCTTCTCGATATGCTTGCGGTATTCCGAAATGGTCGTAGCACCGATGACCTGCATCTCGCCTCGCGCCAAGGCGGGTTTAATGATATTCGCGGCATCTACCGCGCCTTCCGCGGCGCCCGCTCCAACAATGGTATGGATTTCATCGATAAAGAGAATCAGCGCGGGATTTTTGCGAACCTCTTCCATCACGCTCTTGAAGCGTTCCTCAAACTCACCGCGATATTTCGCTCCGGCGATCATAGCGGCAATATCCAAGGTAACAATCGTTTTTTGACGCAAATTTTCGGGAACGTTTCCCGAAACGATCCGCTGTGCCAATCCCTCTACCACCGCGGTTTTACCGACACCGGGTTCCCCGATCAGGCAAGGATTGTTTTTGGTGCGGCGTGAGAGGATCTGAATGACACGCTCGGTCTCGGCTTCGCGTCCGATGATGGGATCGATTTTGCCCGATGCAGCCATTTCATTCAAGTCTCTTCCGTAATTTTTCAGCGTTTGTGTGCTATCCAAAACACTTTTGCTGCCCGATTCGCCTGCGTGAGCGGGAATATTACCGCCCCCACTCTCGCGCCCTTCGGCAGAAGAGAGGAATGCATTGAGATCGTTTCGCAAATCTGAAACAGATGCGCCGAGCGCTTCCAAAATTTTTACGGCAACACAATCCTGTTCCCCCAACAGAGAAGCGAGAAGATGCTCGGTGCCGATATACTCCTGCCCGTGCTTTTGCGCTTCATAGAGCGAGGATTGAATGATATTCTTCGTGCGCGGTGTCATATCCGCCGCGGAGACTGATGAAGGAGCGCCCACGCCCGCCATTCCGATCAGGGCATGCTTGACCTTTTCCGCATCCGCTCCGCGTTCCTTCAAATAGTGCGCCGCCACACCTGTGCTTTCTAAACAAAGTCCTAAAAGCAGATGCTCTGAACCGATATAGGTATGACCCAACTCAGATGCGGATTGCAAGGAGAGATTGAGTACGTTTTGTGCTTTTTGCGTGAATCTGTTTTGCATAAAGATCAGATCCTTTCTGATTGGATTCCTGCCGTCTTAGAACGGCGTGTTACTCCTTGTGTACAAGAAGTGCCTGTATTTTTTGTGCGCGCAGTTTGTCACGCGCGCTTTCGCTCTTGGGTGTGTTTTCGGAGGAAAGTGTCAAGGTCGCGGGCATAACCTCCACAAGTAGTGTACCCAATTGCTCATAGGTAATATCCGAGACAATGCCGAGTGTAATTCCGAATCGCACGTCAGCAAACAGCTTGATAAATTCCGAAGAGGGGATCATGTGCGCATATTTCAAAATCCCTTCGCTTCTTTTAATGCGATCGGTCAGACGGTCAAGCGCATCACCATTGATCGCTTTTCTCGCCTTTTGCTCGCTTTCAATAATTTGATTGACCGCATCGTTCAATTTGCGCAGCGTTTCTTCCTCGGTAATTCCAAGCGTAATCTGATTGGAGATTTGATACATGGATCCTGCCGAACCGCTGCCTTCACCAAACAGACCTCGCACCGTCAAACCGATTTTTGAAAGTTGATTCGCAAGTGAATTCATATAACCGCCACGTGTCAGTGCAGGCAGGAACATCATGACCGACGCGCGCATTCCTGTTCCAAGGTTGGTAGGGCAATGCGTCAGATATCCCAGCTTTTCGCTGTAGGCAAAATCAAAGTCCTCATCCAGACGCTTTTCGGTGCGAGACGCATTTTTATATGCATCTTCCAAAGCGAGTCCCGGAAGAATACATTGAATTCGCAAATGATCTTCCTCGCAAACCATCACGGCAATTCCGCTTTGCTCCTGCAACAGAAGTGCATGTGGTGTTTCTTTAGTGGCAAATTCGGGGCTGACGTAGTGGCGTTCTACATACGACGTTGCCATAATCGGAGAAAGATCCGAAAAATTGATCTTTCGGAAACCGGATGCTTCCAAGGGAGCGCCCACTTTTTCAATAATTTCATTCGCGCCATTTGCATCCAGTCTGGAGGCAAACGGATAACCGTTGATGTTTCTTGCCAATCGAACACGGGAGCTGATGACCGTGTCTGCTGCTTGTCCCATTGTATTGTACCATGCCATGATCATTCACTCTCCTTTGCACTGTCATTTTCAAGACGGCGAATATCGTCGCGCAGGGAAGCAGCACGTTCAAAATCTTCCTTTTGGATCGCTTCCTGCATCGCGCGTTTCAGCTTTCTCAATTGCTCGGCACGTTCTTGCTTTGCGCGGTGCCGTGCGGGGACTGCGCCCGTATGCGATGTAGTACCGTGAACGGATCTGATCGTGCGGGCAAGCTCATCTTCAAAAACAGTATAACATTCGGGACACCCTACACGTCCATCACTCGCAATGTCCGAATAGCTACATCCGCAGCTTGGGCATTTTTTCTCAACAGATGCGGATTTCAACGTCGGAAGCCCAAAGAATCCGCCAAAGAGATCGTCGTGAAGCTCGGAAAAGGGGTCGGCAAAGCTACCGATCATCGAGGTAATATCTTGAAGATCGCCTTTTTCTCGAAGCTTCGCCGCGCACTCTCCGCAAAGGGAATAGGAGCGCATTTTTCCGTTGATGTTTTCATTATAAAAAACGGTTGCTGTTCTTTTTTTGCATTTTTCGCACAACATAAACTCATCATTCCTTTCTTTTGTCGGCTGTGTCGAGACTTTGAACGGACATCAGCCTTTTTGTATGATTATAGCGCTTTTCGTTCGCGGAATTTGTCACAATCTCTGTAAAACGAAAAAATATGGAAAATTTTACCTGCTTGCCATCAAGGATAGCAGTATTTGCTTAAAAATATCGGCACGGACGATGCTTCTATGAACAGGCGACACATTCGAAAGTGCCGCTCCCGAAATTGCGGCATAGGCAATTTTACATTCCGATTCGCTGATAAAACCATTGCCGTGAAGATTTTTTAAATAGGCAAGTGCCTCGTTTTCATCGATCGCCTCGCCAATGGCACAAAAGAAATGCATCAGATATTCATTGCGCCCCAACTGCTTGCGTACGATGCGGATACATCCACCGCCGCCTCTGCGTGATTCGATCACATATCCGCGCTCAGGGGTAAAACGTGAGGAAATCACGTAACTGATTTGACTTGGCACACATCCCAAGCGGCTTGCCATCTCATTTCGTTGCAATTCCAGTGTTCCGCCACTTTGATTTAACATTTCTTCAATCATCTGTGCAATATAATCTGTCAGCATAAGGAGCCTCCTTTTTTGACCTTCTTTGACTTTTTCATCTTCATTCTACACAAAAAGTCAAAGAAAGTCAAAGTCAAAGAAGGTCAAAAATCAAAGATGAAGGTCAATCATCGTCAAAAAACGCCCCTTTTCCTTTCAAAATCTCATTTTTTCGCATTTTTTCGGCTTTTTTGCGAAACAGGGAAGTAAAACAGCAAAAAAACACACCTTAGCGTAAGCGTTTGGTTGACAAACTTGTTTTTTTGTGTTATACTATGAGAAGACATCACAAAAGGAGGAAAACAAGGATGACGGAAGATCAGCAGGCGCTTGAAGCGGAATTTCCATATCTCTCAAAGATCCATTCTCCCGACGATCTTAAAAGCCTGTCTGCCAAGGACATCAAAATGCTCTCGGCAGAGATCCGCGAGTTTTTGATTCATCGGGTCACCGAAAACGGCGGACATCTGGCTTCCAATCTCGGTGTCGTAGAATTGACTTTAGCAATTCATCGCGTGTTTTCCACACCGCATGATCATGTCATCTTTGACGTTGGGCACCAGGCATATGTTCATAAGCTGCTCACCGGAAGGCGCGAGCGCTTTCACACCCTTCGCCGCGGCGGCGGAATCAGCGGGTTTCCCAAAATCAGCGAAAGCGAGCACGACTGCTTTGGAACGGGACATAGCTCTACTTCCTTGTCCGCAGCGCTCGGATTTGCCGAAGCGGACAAGCTCAAGGAGTCCGATGCCTACACCGTTTGCGTATTCGGCGACGGTGCTTATACGGGAGGCATGATCCACGAGGCACTCAACAATTGCCGCAAAAAGCTCAATCTGATCATTATATTAAATGAAAATGAAATGTCCATTTCCAAAAACATCGGACGATTCGCAAAAACGCTTTCGCACCTGCGCTCGTCCAAGGGATATTTCAAAACCAAGAATGTTACCGCATCCTTTTTACAAAAGATCCCCTTGATCGGGAAACCGCTTTTTTCGCTGTTGCTCCGCATCAAATCAGCGCTGAAATCTGCGCTTTATGGAAGTAATTATTTTGAAAATCTCGGCTTGCACTATTTCGGTCCCGTAGATGGAAACGATGAGGAAGCCGTTGAGAAGCTTCTCTTGGAAGCCAAAAAAACACATCAATGTTGTATCGTCCACCTCAAAACCAAAAAGGGAAAGGGCTATGCACCCGCTGAGGCAACTCCTGACCGCTTTCACGGCATGTCGCCCGCCGGAAAAGTATCTTTGGAGCAAAACAATTTTTCTGAGCAATTCGGCTTGGTTTTGAATGAGATGGCAAACAAAAATGAAAAGATTTGCGCCATCACGGCAGCAATGACCGGCGGAACAGGGCTCTCTTCCTTCCGCGCGGCACACCCCGAACGCTTTTGGGACGTTGGAATTGCCGAGGAACATGCCGTCACTTTTGCGGCAGGTCTTGCGGCAAGCGGTTATCGTCCTGTGGTTGCAATCTATTCAACCTTTTTACAACGCGCGTATGACAGCATTATCCATGATGTCGCACTTCAAAATCTTCCCGTGGTCTTTTGTATTGACCGCGCAGGTCTGAATGCTTCCGATGGAGCGACACACCACGGTATTTTCGATGTGGCATTCCTTTCGGAAATTCCCAATATGACGATCTATACCCCCATCACGTTCGGTGCGCTTTACAATGCGCTCGAGGATGCACTTCATGCCAACGGTCCCGTTGCCATTCGATATCCCAACGCCTTTGAGGATGATCACATCCGCCGTGCCTTTTATGGTGATGCCATCCCGCATGGGATTGGTGTACGGAGCGATTTTTGCATGTCTGACAAAGAGCCGGATGCCATCGTCATTACACACGGTCGCATTGTAAGGGAAGCAATGAAAGCCAAGGAAATGCTTCAAAAGCAAGGAATTCATTTGGGAATCCTTCTTTTGGAACAACTCAAGCCCTATGAAAAGGTTGCGTATAAGCTTTCACAGCTTCTTCCGCAAAAAGCTTGTAAAGTCATCTTCCTTGAGGAAGAAGTTTATGCGGGCGGCATGGGAATGTTGCTTTCCGACGCATTGAAACCCTATTCGGTCATGATGAACAAGACTATTTCCATTATGGCGCTCAAAGATGAGTTTGGAATTCAGGAAAAGGATGAGCCGATTCTTGCAAGCGTAGGGCTTGACAGTAACGCTATTGTGCGGGAGATTCTTGATTGATTTGATCAAAAAACAGATTTCTTCACAAAAAACTCAAACAAAAACACTTGACAATCCAATGATTGTATGATAAAATATTTGCGGTTAATAAGAGGTTTGTTGAGGTAAAATGTGATGAATTTACAGTTTTTTGATGATTATATCCCCGGCACGAAGCTGAAAAAGAGTGAAACCGAGGATTTAACCGGTTTGGCGTTCTTAAAAAAGGTGTTTTTTGTCAGTGAAGGGGTCATGCTGACACAGATTCGCGATATTTCGGGAATCGATAGCTCCACACTGCAAAACTGGACCAAGCGCGGATGGGTCACCAACGCGAGATTGAAAAAATATAACATCGATCAGGTCGCGCATATTCTCATCATCAATATGCTCCGCTCCTGCATGCAGTTGGATCATATTGCGTTTTTGATCCATTATATCAACGGCGACGTTGAAGATACCAGTGATGATATCATTCGGGATTCGATCCTGTACGATTATATTTGCCGTATTTTGGATCGCATCAACGAGTGTGGCGGAACCGCTTTGAATTCCATTAAAGAGATTGTCGAAGAAATCACAGTGGACTATGTGGAACCCATGGCAGGTGCCAAGGAACGCTTGAACCGCGCCTTGGAGATCATTGTTGTCACATATTATTCTGCCTTTTTAAAGGGGCACGCCGCACGTTTGCTGGAAACACTCGGTGCATAATAAGATCAAAAAAGAGACAGAAACCGTTTTTGCGTTTCTGTCTCTTTTTTTATAAAACAAATATTTTGATCGCTTTAACCGCAATCCCATCGCGATATTCGCCAACCTCGCCCAAGGCGAAAAAGCTTCCTTTTGGATCGCAGAGGCGCACACGAGAACCGATCGGGAGATCGATCTTCAGTTTTTTCAGATAAATTTCACATCCGCTACGACACAGCTTTTCAAAAAAAGCGGAGAGGGGAACGGCGGGAAGGGAACGGAAAAGCGCTTCGGTGGGAACGAGTAAAGCCTCCCGCTCGGCATCTGTCATTGCTTCCAATTCTTCAATCGTGTGAGCGCTTTCAATAGAGAATCCACCGGTCTCACGCCGTTCAAGACTCGCCATTACGCCGCCACAGCCGAGCGCTTGCCCAATATCCGCGCAAAGCGTGCGGATGTATGTGCCCCCGGAACAGTGCACATCCAAAAGATAATCGGTGGCAGCTTCGCAAGGTACAGCTTGCAGATCAAAAACGGTAATGGGTCTTGGTTTGCGTTCCACTGTCTCGCCGCGGCGCGCAAGATCAACAAGTTTTTGACCTCCAACTTTCAGGGCGCTATACATCGGGGGGATCTGCATGATGTCACCTTTGAAGCGAGGAAGGACGGATTCCACTTCATTTTGTGTCGGTATCTGCTCGCAGGTGCTAAGAACGGTACCCGTGATATCCTCGGTATCGGTGGTAAGACCAAGACGCAAGGTGGCGCGGTAGCGCTTGGAATCGGCAGCAAGATACTCCGATGCTTTTGCCGCACGCCCGATCAAAACGACCAGTACGCCTGTTGCCATGGGATCAAGCGTCCCGGTGTGTCCCACTCGACGCGTATGGTAGAGGCGTCTGATCTTGTTCACGATATCATGCGAGGTGACACCTGCATGCTTATTCACAATCAAAACGCCCGAAATTTCTTCGTTTGGCATGGCTTTCTGCCTTTCTGTAGTTATTGAAGGATCAAATGCTCTAATGAGCGCTTTTGCACGTAATGAACTCCGTTTTCACGATAGTAGGTGACACTTCCGTCTGCAGCTTCATCAACAATCTCCACCTGTTCATCCGGTACGCCCAGCGCCAGAACCAATTGAGGAACAAGGGAAGCGGGGAGACACAGCAGTTCCTGTAAGTTTTTTGGAGAAAAGGACCCGATCATGCAACCACCGTATCCGCTTTCGGCAGCAGCAAGCATCAAAGTTTGCGCACAGATTCCCACATCCTTTTGAAAGCCTTCCGCCGATGCAATCACAGAGCTGTCACTGCAAATCACAATATATGCCACGGGAGCATGATCCTTTGGCGGCAGCTTGATATCCTTGAGCTTACCCGCCCAACGGGTATTGGCAAGCATTTCAGCACATTCCGACTCGTCTGTCACAAGACGGAATTTCAACATTTGCAAATTGATACTCGACGGGCAATAGCGCACACAATCCACCCATTCGGTCAGTTGTTCATTGGTAATACGCTTGGTAGGATCAAAGCTACGGTAACTGCGGCTCCTTTTCAAAAGTTCTTTCAGCATATCATGATCCCTCTCTTAAAATTTCACCCATGCAGAGTAAATGACCTGACCTTTTTGCGAGAAATTACGCTCATATTCGGTCATAATATTATCTTCCTTTTTCTCCGAGCGATGCAAATGGCGTGTCATCCACTCAATCGAGAGCCCGCAAGCCCCAAACTCTTCAAGGCTAAAATCAAACAGTCCCTCGTTATCGGTTTTCAGTTTTAACATCCCGCCCGGGCGCAGCACATTGCGATAAAGCTCCAAAAATCCTCTGTGCGTTAAACGACGCTTTGCATATCCTTTTTTCGGCCAAGGATCGCTGAAATTCAAATAGATACAATCCACGGAATGTGTGGGGAACCATTCAATCAAATTTCTGGCATCTCCGATCAAAAAACGCAGATTATCGGGGCGGCTGTCTTTTGCGTTCATTGCCTTTTCCAAAGCAAGGCAAGCAACGTCCGCTACGCGCTCCATTGCAATAAAATTGATTTCAGGATACTTGGCAGCCATTCCAACGGCAAAATCACCTTTGCCACACCCGATCTCCAAATGAATAGGGCGTCGATCGGCAAAATAGGTATTTGGATCAATGGCGGGAATCTGTGGCTCCGCGATCAAAATTTCAGCGCAAGCGGCAATTCTCTCGGCGCCGTGCTTCTTTTTTCTCATTCTCATAACAGAACAGACCTCGTGTTTTTATTTGGTTCTATTATATCAAATCTTATCTCAAATTGCAACCGGAAAATCAAAATTGCTTTCGCATTTTTCACATCTTGACAGATTTTGTTTTCTTGTGTATAATATTGTCGAACAAAAAAAGGGCACCGAACGAATCGATGCCGCTTCTTATCTATTTATTGCTTTGCGTTTTCCTCAAGGTATGCTACAACGTCACCTATGGTAACAAATTTGTAAATATCTTCATCCTTGATCTCAACGCCGAATTTGTCTTCACAAAGCATTACAAGATCAGCAAGCTCGATGGAATTGACTCCCAGATCATTGGCAAGATCCGATTCAAGAGTGATCTCGTCTGCATCCAGCTGAAGCTCTTCTACCAGAATATTTTTCAGTGTTTCGAACATAATTGTGATTCCTCCAAAATAAATTGAAAATTTGGCACCTTGGGCAACAGCCCCATACATATTTATTATACCGAATTTTCCATGATTTGTCAAGTGCTTTTTACAAATGCTTGCGTTTTTTGTCTTTTTCGCTTAAAAAAACGACCGATTTTGATAGAAAGGAGGCACTGATATGCACATTTTTCACAATCGCCCTCTCATGCTTGCGTGTTGCACTGCGGCTGCATGTGCTTTTTGTGTCTCCCAAGCCTCTCGCTACCTATCCCTGGTTCTTGTAACATTATCCGCATTGGGACTTGTCTTATCATCGCTTTTATTTTTGTGGCGGCATCACAAGCGCTTCTTCCTTGCCGCACTCTCTTGCTGTCTGGCGACGATCTCATGCGTGAGTGCCTTTCTGTTTTTTCATGTGCGCACCTCACATTTCGAAGCATTGGTTGACCGTGATTTTATCATTGTGGGAACAGTTCTCAAACGCATGAGCAACACCACTTATGCATCCAAACTCTATATTGAGCTTGAGTCACTTGGCGGAAACGCCTGCGTTGGTGACTTGTATGTCAACTGTAATTACGGATCCGCACTGCAACCCGGAGACCGTTTTCGCATGCGGGTGACAGGAATCGCTGAGCGAGAGAAGGAAACGGATGAGATCGTACATTGCTCCGGGCTTTCCGACGGCGTGATGCTGACAGTAAGCTGCGATAAGTCCGAAGATTGCACGTTTCTTGGTGAAAACAATTCCTCGTGGCGACTGTGGCTTTATGAGTGGAACGAGACGCTTTCGTTTCGCCTGCGTGAATGTCTTGGTCAAGAGTCGGGAACCCTTGCATCGGCGCTGTTGCTTGGAAACAGGGAAGCACTTCAAGAACAGACGAGTCTAAACTTTAAACGCGCGGGCATTTCACATCTTTTGGCACTCAGCGGCTTGCACGTCTCGATCCTCATTGGATTCGCGGAGTGGTTTCTCTTGCGCCTTCGAATTCCCAAAGGGATCCGCCTTGCCTTCACGGCTACACTTGCAATCTTTTATCTCTTCCTAACCGGAGCATCTCCTTCCACAGCGCGTGCCGTATTGATGTTTTTCGGCTTGGCACTTGGATATTATCTGCGCGCCGAATACGATTCTTTGACTTCACTTTCGGTTGCTTTGATACTTTTAATCGTATTGACTCCGTATTCCGTATTGGATCTTGGCATGTGGATGTCATTTCTTGCCGCCTCATCCATCATCATCTTTCTGCCAATATTGCAAAACGGCTTTGAACGTTTGTATCAGCGCTTCGAACCGCCAATATGGTTATATAAACCGATTACAGCTATAATCAGCGCCTTGTATATCGGCATCGTTGCCAATCTTGCAATGCTCGTCGTCTTGGTTTTTGCGTATGGGGAAATTGCATGGATGTCGGTTCCTGCCACGTTACTTCTTTCAATACCGATGTCAGCAGGGCTTCTTTCCGCTCTGGTCACACTCTTTCTCCCATTTGCTTCACCGCTTTGTGGGCTTTGCATGAAAGGCATGCTTCATATTGCAGACCGAATTTCGGATATGCAAGATATTCTGTTACCCGCAAACAATATCCTGACACAGCTTTGCGCAGTCCTTCTGTTTACATCGATCGTTTTTCTTGCTGTTGCCAAGCTCAAGCGCTTGATGTGGGGATTCCTACCGATCGGGCTTGCAGGCTTGTGTATTCTTTCTTCTATTGGTAGTAGTTATTTCCCAAACCACGGAGTTCGAATGGATTATGTTTCATCAAGTGGCGGCGATCTGTTGCTGTTTACCGAGCAGAGCCGTTCCGTTGCCGTGGACTTTTCGGATGGAACTGCCGATGGCACCTATACGCTTGTAAACGCCGCGGCAATCTGCGGATGCACAGAGCTTGATGATTTGATTTTAACACATTATCATAATAAAGATACGTATTTTTTGAACGCGCTTGCGGCAACAATTAAGGTAAGAAATTTACGCTTGCCGATGCCGTGCAACGATTGGGAAGTGGGTGTTGCGATGCGATTATGCGAAGAGGCAGAGCAATTGGGAATCGCGGTTCGCTTTGACACGCAAGACCTTGCGATCCTTCGGTTGGAAATTCTTGCCAACGAGCGGGAAATTTTCTCATCCGGCAGACACACCGCTTTGCTGTTTTCAGTCCGCATCGGCAACAATGACTTTACATATGTCAATGCTTCCGTTCCAAGCAGCGACCTGTTTTCTCTTGCATCCAAGCGAATTGACGAAAGCGAGATTTTAATGCTTGGAAGCACGGGATTTTCCACCTCTGCGAATGATTCGTTTCCAAAGCTGCTTCATACACCGGATGAAATTTTAATTTTGGACAAGCGCCTTATCAAACTTCTTCCGAACATTCCCGAGGAAAGCAAATGCAAAATTGCTCCCATTGAGGAGTATCACTGTTATTTCTCATAAAATCAGCCACTTTTCCTGTGTCGAAAAGTGGCTTTTTTCATATGCTGATAACAGAAAGTGCGACTGTTTTTTGGAGGTATGATATGACGAGACGGATCACGCTGGCAGTTTTGGGAGGAGATAAGAGACAAATCGCTATGGTTCATGCCTTGATATCACACTCTTATTCCGTATATACATGGGGACTGCCGGAGGAGTCACTTCCGGATGAAGCTCATACTTGTAACGATTGGGAAGAGGCTTTAAAAGACGCCCAAGCCGTAATCCTACCGTTGCCCGCCAGCCGTGACGGTGTTCGCATTTTTTCACCTTTTTTATCCGAAAAATCCTTGCGATTGGATATATTGCTGCAATTTCTGACAGGGAAGCTTGTACTGGGCGGTCGAATTCCCGATACCTTTTCCACCGCCTGCCAAATGGGAGGGATCGCGTGCATCGATTATTATGAATCCGAGATTTTGCAGCTTAAAAACGCACTTCCGACAGCCGAGGGAGCCATAGAGATTGCCATGCGGGAATTGCCCGTGGTACTGGACGGCATCAAGGCGGCAGTAATCGGATACGGTAGGATCGGTGAATTGCTATCACAAAAGCTTTATGCATTGGGCGCCGAGGTCACGGTGTTTGCACGTCGCGAAGAAGTTTTGGCACGCGCGGAACTGGCACATTGTAAAACAGTGCGCTTGACATCTGAAAGCGAATGTCAGTTAACCGCTCCAAAGATCAATATGCGTGTCATTTTCAACACCGCCCCCGCAAGACTCTTCACCGCTCGGGTATTGGAGCGTCTTCCGCGCAACTGCATATTGATCGATTTGGCATCCGCTCCGGGAGGGATCGATATGGAAGAAGCCGAAAGGCTCGGAATTCGCGCCATATGGGGAACCGCACTCCCCGGCAAATACGCTCCGGAAAGCGCGGGGATCATTCTCGCGCAAACGGCTGAATCGATCTTGAAAGAGCACTTTCATTTTGAGTGATAAACAGTGAGGTGAATAACCATGTTAGGATACGCATTCTGTGGCTCCTTTTGTACGCATGCAAAAGCAATCAAGGAGCTGCGCATCTTGATTGAAGACGGATATGAAATTCAACCAATTGTAAGTCAAACGGTTTGGGAGACCGACACCAGATTCGGAAACGCAAAAGAGATGCGCAATGCTCTTGAAGAGCTCTGTAAAAAGAAGATCATACACACCATTCTTGATGCAGAGCCATTAGGACCAGAACACCCTCTGGAGGCATTGATCATCTCTCCTTGCACGGGAAATACCTTGGCAAAGCTGGCAAACGGTATTACAGATACACCTGTTTGCATGGCTGCGAAGGCTCATTTGAGGAGTGACAGACCTCTGATTTTAGCACTGGCATCCAATGATGCGCTTTCTGCCAATCTCAAAAACATTGCAACCTTACTTTCTCGCAAATGTGTCTATTTTGTCCCCATGAATCAGGACGATCCCGAAAAAAAACCGCATTCTCTGGTAGCAGATTTTTCACTCCTGCGCCCAACGCTACAAGCCGCCTTTGAAGGCAAGCAATTCCGTAAGCTTTTTTTGTAACAACATTGCAAAAGACATATTGATTCCCAAGCTGTCATAAAGTGAAAAGGAACACGCGAACAGAGGGGATAGTCATGCGCAAAAAAAGGCTTTTGATAGGGGCGCCAACCTTGATTTTTTTGGTGTGGATGTTGATCAGCGATCGAAGCGGAGTCGGTTTGATCACAATTTTCGCAGCAATTTTGCATGAATGCGGCCATATCCTTGCGGCAAAGCTGATGCGCATTCCGCTTCGGGAATTAAAACTTGACCTGTTGGGGGCTCGTCTTGAAGTCTCGGGAAGGATCTTATCTTACGGCGAAGAATGGTTGCTTGCCGCAGCAGGCCCTTTTTCAAGTCTCGTTTTTGCGCTGGTGGCATCCCCGCTTTGGAACAGCGTACCGCTGAGCATTACCTTTTCCTGTGCCTCTCTGCTTTTAGGACTTCTCAACCTCTTGCCGATCCGTACTTTTGACGGAGGACGTATGATAGACAGCATGTTGACTGCTTGGTTGGGAGAATCAAAGAGCTACCGTATTATGAAGGGATGTTCATTTTTGTTCTTGTTCCTTTTGTGGGCGATCGCGGTTTATTTTTTACTGCGCGCCAATGACGGGCTTTCGCTTCTATGCTTTTCGATGAGCCTTTTGGGGCGTTTTTTTGACAGCGAAAAATAAAGAGATTGGCGCACTGCATGTGAAGCGTGTCAATCTCTTTTGCGTTTTTGCAGATATCATAAAATCTATCTTGTAAGCGCAAAAAAATATTGAATTTTTATGGCAAAAGTGATATAATACTCATGGTAAAAGCAACCAAATCCTAATGCATTCCATTGGTAGGAGAGCGAAAATGAAACTGGAACTGAAAAACATCGAAAAGAGCTTCGGAGAAAAGCGTGTTTTATGCGGCATTTCTTTGACTGCCGAGGGGGGACATGCTTTTGGACTTCTTGGACGAAACGGAGCGGGAAAAACCACGTCAATCCGCATTTTAATGAACGTGTTTCCGGCTAACAGCGGCGAGGTCCTCTTGGATGGCGAACCAATTGATTATACCCGCGTACAATTCGGTTATCTCCCGGAAGAACGTGGACTTTATCCCAAAAAGAAGATCATTGACCAGTTGGTCTATTTTGCTGAGCTGAAGGGCATGACGCGTGCCGATGCCACTCGATCGGTGGACTATTGGCTTGGGCGCCTTGAGATGACCGAATATCGCAACAAGCGTCTGGACACACTTTCAAAAGGAAACCAACAAAAAATCCAACTCATCACAGCCATTGCGCATGATCCCGATATCATTATTCTTGATGAGCCTTTTTCGGGACTTGACCCGGTAAACGCACGATTGCTCAAAGACGTGGTCAAAGAAGAAATTGCAAAAGGGAAGATCCTGTTGTTCTCCAGCCATCAAATGAATTATATCGAGGAGTTTTGTGACAGCATTGCAATCCTTCATAACGGCGAGGTTGCGCTGACAGGATCACTTCACGAGATCAAGCGCAACTATCCTCGCGATCGCTTGGTCGTTTCTTGCGAAAATCCCGAGGCTTTGCTGAATGATTTAGGAGATATCTGTCATTCAACGGGCGAGCATGAGGTGATGATACAGCTTGAAAATCCGGAAGCAAAGCGAGACATGATAAGACGGCTTTCCGAGTCCTATGATGTCGATGCGATCCGAGTCTATGAGCCGTCGCTCAATGATATTTTCGTAGAATACGCCAGCGACACGGAATGAGAGGATACAAAATGAATCAATTTGGAAAAATCTTAAAATTTGAGTTCAAAAATTATCTGCAAAATAAAATCTTTGTCGGCGTCACCGCATTTCTGGTCGTGCTGATTGCACTGATCATGTTCTTCCCGCGATTGGGAGAGTTGTTTGCTGACGGAACAGAAACAGGAACCGAGGGCGACGAGCTTCCCATCATGCTCGTCTGGGGAGAAACCGCTGAAGAAAGCGCAATGATTCAAAGCTCATTTTCTGCCGCTTTTACGGGTTATGAGGTCAAGATTGCCGAAAAAGGGATTGATGACGTAAAAACGATGATCCAAAACGGGGAAGTCGAGTGCGCATTTGCGGTAAAAGGGCTGAATTCCTATACTTACTATGTCAACAATCTTTCCATGTATGACGGAAACACTTCCGTGGCGGATGAGATCTTACAAACGATTTACCGCATGAACGCGATGATCGTCGGAGGTCTCAGCGTTCAAGAAGCGCAAACGATCCTCTCCACGCCCATCACGCACGAGGTACAAAACCTTGGCGTCGACCAGATGCAGAACTTCTTTTACACCTACATTATGATCATGGTGCTTTATATGGTCATTCTTCTGTACGGACAGATGGTAGCCAGCAATGTTGCCGGTGAAAAGAGCTCGCGTGCCATGGAGTTGCTGATTACCAGTGCCAATCCCGTCAGCATGATGTTTGGAAAGGTTCTGGCATCTTGTTTAGCAGGGCTTTCACAGTTGATTGCCGTATTTGGTTCAGCGCTACTGTTCTATAACCTCAACGCCTCGTATTGGAATGGGAATCCGCTTGTCAAATCCATCTTTGATATGCCCATTGAGCTGTTCATCTACATGCTGATCTTCTTTGTCCTGGGATTCTTCATCTATGCATTCCTTTACGGCGCAATCGGGTCGACCGCATCCAAGCTTGAGGATATCAACACTTCGGTTATGCCCATCACACTTCTGTTTATCGCAGGCTTCTTCGTCGTGGTCTTTTCAATGAGTGCGGGAGATGTTGACAACCTTTTGATGCGCATTTGCTCCTACATTCCTTTCACATCCCCTATGGCAATGTTTACACGAATTGCCATGAGTACGGTGCCGATTTATGAGATTCTGATCTCCATTGCGATCCTGATCGGATCGGTCTTTGGAATCGGCTATCTTGCCGCAAAGATCTACCGCGCAGGGGTTTTGCTTTACGGTACACCGCCTAAAATCAGCGCCATTCTCAAAGCCATTTACAAAGCATGATAATACTCAAACGAACCAAAAGGAGGATTTTGATGATCCTTGGTATCACTCTTGGCACTGTTGCCGCGATTTTGATCGGAGCAATGATTGCCACACATCTGATTATCAAAGGTCAATTCGGGCGTGGAAGCTATCCAAGCATTCCCGTGGCGGATTACTATTATGATCATTATAAAGAGGACTATCCGCGCAGGTCTGTAACCTTTACCTCGGGAAAAAATCAGCTACAAGGATATATCTATGGCGAAGATAACGATCTTGGACTTCTCGTTTTTGCCCACGGCATCGGCACAGGACATGAGGGCTACATGCAGGAGATCCTTTGGATGGTCGACCATGGTTGGCGCGTCTTTGCCTACGATGCCACGGGTTCCTGCACGAGCGAAGGGAAGGGAACCGTTGGTCTTGTACAATCCGCGCTGGACCTGGATGCGGCATTGACTTATATCGAGAATGATCCTTCGTTAAGTAGTCTTTCCACCGTTCTGATGGGACACAGTTGGGGAGGATATGCCGTAACTGCGGTGCTTAATTTTGATCATCGCGTTATGGCATCTGTCAGCCTTGCAGGATATTCAGAGCCTGTGGAAATGATGATGGAATTTGCGAGAAACACCATGGGAAGCGCCACAGGGGTTCTCCAACCGTTTGCGGCTTTGGAAAACAAGCTGCTGTTTGGTGAGCATTCTGCACTCAGCGGCGTTGAGGGAATCAATCAAAGTGGTATCCCGGTCATGCTCGTACACGGCACCGAGGACAAGACCGTTCCTATTCACACAGCCGCAATCGTTGCGCATAGATCTGAAATAACAAACCCGAACGTCATTCAAAAAATTCTTTCTACTGAAGGGCAAAACGGGCACAACAGCATTTTTTTAGATCAAGACAGTCTTGATTATGTCAAAGAAGTCAATCGGCGCTACGCCGAGCTTTATGAATCCCATCAAAAAAATGTCCCCAACGAGGTGCGTGCAGAGTTTTTTGATTCCGTTGATCGCGATCTGATCAACACACCAAATCTTGATTTGATGGAAGAAATCAACGCGTTTTTCTTGAAAGCAATTCAAAATGCAAAATAAAAAAAACCCGTAAGGCTGAATGCGCTTTACGGGGATCATTTTATGAAAGCTTATTGAAAATCATCCCTAAATGGATGCACAGAAATCAAAAGGGCATCGCGCGAAGTCAAAACCGCGCGAAACAGTTTGACACCATCAATTATACAAAATGCAATTGACGTTTTGTTTGTTTCCAATACGCAGAAAAGCGGAGCTTTTCAACCTCTACGGAATCATACAAAACGGCAGATTTTGTAAGCCGATCGGGAATACAAAAGCGGCTTGCCGCTCCCGATCGGTGGTTAATTGGGAAAATAGCTTTATTCGCGCGATACAAATACAAGGGAACACCCGAGGGGGTGTTTCTTTTTTGTTGTGTAAGCCGTGCGTTATGCCGCGAAAGCTACTTGCCTATGAGTGGGCGGTGTGGTAGGCTCGCGCCAAGGCGGCTGGCTTGCCGCCTACGAGCCTATTACCGCGCCGCCAGAGGCTCGTAGGCAAGTAGAACGTGGAATAATGCACGGCGCGCGGCAGACGCGGTAGCCGCGATCGTGCGCCACCCGTTGGGGGCGCTCGTGCCCTTACCGCGTCAAGGGCACGTTGAGAATTGAGAAAAAAGGGGTTAAAGGAAAATGGCAAATGGTAAGTCAAGGTATTTTGCCTTGGTGTCGTACTTGTCGGTTGAGCAATTGGCAAGTTTGTTTCAACAGAAAAGCACAAGTATTCGGGCTTGGGTTGCAATTGACCATGACAAGGATAACAAAGAGCCGCATAGACATGCGGTTATACGCACGCACTCTACTTGGACTGCGGCACAAGTGCAGGCATGGTTTAAGGGGTATTTTGTCGAGGGGAAAGAGGTAAATACTTTTGTAGAGGTTGTACATGATAGGTCGGCTATTTGCGACTATCTCACTCATGAGAATAACCCGGATAAATATCGGTACGATAGGGGGGATATTATTGACCATGGGTTGGATGATATTCTGCCATCGGGTGAATCGTCTGACGATACGTTTGAGATTGTCGAAAAGATGTTAGCTGGTGTTTCTACGCGTGAAATGGTTCGGCTTTATGGGCGCGACTTTTTGTATCATTATGGGAGTTATGCGCTTGTTGTTGAACGCATACGACAGGAGGAGTCAGCATGGTGACACTGTTTTTTTTGGTGGTTTGCGTATGCTTTGCAGTGAAGGAGGGGTTTTAATGTGGCGCAGAACAAACGAGCAGAAGGTTCTGTATGTGATTATTGACGCAAAAACAGATTTGCCGTGTTATGTTGCTGATACATGGGAACAAGCGCGTCGATGGGTTGGATGTTCGCCAGCTACGTTTTCCGAAATGCTGACGGGTGTGGTTTATAATGCCGAACGCGCGGCTAAACGGTTATGCGGTGGTCGGACGGCTGTTTCAAGTATTCGCGCAACATACAAAATCGAACGCGTTATTGAGCCAACCGACGAAGAAATTGATAGTTGGTTCTTGACAGATGCCAAAGAATGTGCTATAATGGGTGAGGGTGTTCGAGGACGCGCGGGCGTTGATAGCGACAGACCCAATTATACAAAATGCAAATTTTGTATATTATAGGGAACCGTTATAGGGGTTATTTGATGGAAATTCATCTATTTCGGAAGAAATTACGCTTCCAAAATTGGAATTACGTTCCAAAAGCAGAAAATTTCAGCAACTAAAAAAGCTTATTCCTTTCTCCACATTTTCATGGAGTTTTGGAATAAGCTCTTTTTTATTTTTATAAAATTATTTCACATCATTCAATCGAAAACCAACGAGTGGATGGTCGGACTTTCAAAATAAATATTGAAACAAATCCATTTTGAGAGGATTTTTCTCGCCATTCATCAATCTACTCTGCAACGTCGTTCACTCTTCAGAAATGCCTTGATGTTTTCTGCCATTTCGTTCAAGAGGCGTACACGTGTCTCGTAGCCACCCCAAGCCATATGCGGCGTCAAGCAGACATTTGGCATATCCTTGATCTTTTGAAACGGATGGTCTTTTGCCATCGGTTCTACGCTATAGACATCCACACCAAGTCCTGCGATTCTGCCATCTGCCAATGCCTCTGCCAATGCCGCTTCATCTGTGACAGCTCCGCGCGCTACGTTAATGATGATCGCATCTGATTTCAGCATGGCAATATGCTCACGATCCAGCAAACCGCGTGTAGCGTCGCTTAGCGGAACGTGCAAGGACAAAATATCGGACTCGCGGCAAACGGTATCAAAGTCCACACAATTCCAACCGTCGATAGGGGTTCTTTTATTGACCAAAACTCGGCAGCCGAACGCCTCTGCGACTTTTCCAACCTGTTTTCCAATGTTTCCAAAGCCAACAATTCCCCAAGTCTTCCCTGCCAGCTCATGATAAACAGGGAAGAGGCAATTCGCGATTCCCCTTTTTGTATATTCCCCGCTACCAACAAATTGATTATATTCGGGGAGGTGGCAAGTGAGTGACAGCGCCATAGCTACGGTTACTTGCGCCACGGACTGTGTAGAATATCCCACCACATTACATACGGCAATTCCCTGTTCTCTGCAATACTCCAAATCGACGTTATCGTATCCCGTGGCGGCAATGCAGATCAACCGAATCGCTTTGGCTCCGGGCAAATTATGACGATTCAGCTTATATTTGTTAATAATAGCCACCTCTGCATCACGGATATGCTCTTCAAAGTTCTCCTCGGCCGTGCTTTGGTGAACCGTTACCAATCCAAGCTCGCGAAACACGTCGTACGACAAATCATCTCCAAGCGTTGCGGCATCCAAAAAAACAATTTTCATTTTGACTCCTCGTGCTTTCATTAATTCTTATCATTATTATAAACTTTTTTGAAAAAAATGTCAATAATATACGCTTTTTTGTTGCAAAAATGTTTCCGATATGTTATAATAAGAAAAAAGGCATTACTTGCCGATTAAATGTTTGGAGGATACACATCATCATGGCAATTAAAATGAGAGTTCTTTACGATTCCGGTAAGAAGAAGATCAAAAACATCGCAACAGAAATCAAGGCGCACTACGATCTTGGTGTTAATGCAGTCGACTGCATTCCCCCTGCGTATTCCTGCGACAAAGAGCGCATTGTGATCCTGATGTTGAGCGCTAAGGGCGAGATCAAGGATTCACTCCGTCTGTTCTGCCAGGAGTTGACCAAGGCTCGCGCACAGAACATCGCACTCATTATCGACGGTGACCAGAAAGCTGCCGACAACGTAAAGAAGATCATTTCCGAGGTTGCCGAAAACAATGCGATCTATGATGAGGTCCTCTACATCGACGGTGGAATGCCTATTTTCGGCGGATCCGTTAAGCCCGAAGAACGCACCGCAATCTTTGAGTGGGTTGACCGCGTAATCAAAAATCTGAAGTAAGCATCATAAAAAAAGCGATAGCCCCAGGATTTCCTGCGGCTATCTTTTTTTGTTCGTTATGAATTGTAAAGCTTTGCCCAACGACGTTTTTTGAGAATTTGAACGATTGCCAAAACCGCTAAAACGCCGAGAATTACACCACATCCGATATAAATTCCTGTTCCGATACTGCTTTTTGCCTTAAGCTCCTCCCATAGCACATTGAGCATAGAAAGCCCTTCCGGAGACAAACTCAAATATGCCTGTGTTTTGGTTTCGGTCGCCATTTTTCCATACAGAATTTCATAGGCATCTTCGTGAATCTCTTCCATCGCCTCTTGATATTCCGCATTAGCACGAACCGTCATCAACGGAGATGCATAATACGTATACGTTGCATTGGCAACCGCGATGTCTTCACGGCACATAAAGTTGATATATGCCATGGCAAGATCGGGATTTTGAGAATTTTTTGGAACGCACATTGCGTCAATATAGGAATTGGTGCCCTCGTTGGGATAATAGAACGCCAGATCGCTGTTATCCTCGTACATCGAGAGATAGTCACCCGCATAGTATGCCGCGACCGCCGCAGAACCGCTCTTCATTTTGTTGAAGATCTCATCCATAACGTAACCTTGTACGATTTCCTTTTGCTTCAGAAGCTCGTCCAATGCACGGCGCCAGTTTTCCTCGTTCTCATCGTTGACGTCGAGCCCAAGCTTGTACTGTGCCGTTCCAAACGCATCGCGGCTGTTGTTAAACTGCAGGATATCGCCCTTGTATTCGGGATCCCACATCAGATCCCAGCTACCGATCTGTTCATCGTCCTCGTTTACAATAGAAGTGTTATAGATCACGCCGATCATACCGTAAAAATACGGGATCGAATAGTAGACATCATTGGTGGGATCGTCCTCATAGTAGACATTCTCACCCCAAAATGCGGGATCAATATCCTTGTAAAGCGGAATCTTTTCCAAATCCAAAGGCAATAACAGATCTTCTTTGACCATTCGCTCAATCATATAATCAGACGGAATGATCACGTCATATGCAGTTGATCCACTGCTGATTTTAGCATACATGCTTTCGTTGCTGGAAAACGTAGAATAGTTCACCTCAACGTTCATTCCAAGCTCGTCACGGCAGTATTCCTCAAAGGCTAAATTAACATCCAGCGATTGGTCCTCTCCATCGCCCGAACCATCGGAAATATACTCGCCCCAGTTATAAACGTAAAGCGTAACAGTCTCATTTTCCTGTGAACAAGAAGAAAATGCCAAGGACATCACACACAGCAGTGCAACCAAAAGGACGGAAAGAACAATTGTTTTTTTCATTTTGTGCTTCCCTCCTTATTGCTTGGCGCCCTTTTTGCGGGCACGATGCTCACCCATCGATCCTGCCACGTTTACCGCAATCAAAAGGATCAAAATGGCGATAATCATAATGGTACACAGCGCATACATGCTGAATTTGACCTCATGCGCGGTCTGCGTATAGATGTAGAGCGGAAGGGTCTTGAAATCGGGAGAGCTGACAAAATGACTGATCACGAAGTCGTCCAGCGACAACGTAAAGCTCATCATCAGTCCCGAGATCACGCCCGGCAGGATGTATGGAAGCTCGACAAGGAAAAAGGTCTTTGCAGGCGTGCAACCAAGATCCAAAGCAGCCTCGGTCAGACTCTTGTCCATCTGGCGGAACTTCGGAAGCACCGACAGAATGACGTAAGGCAGATTGAAGGTCGTGTGCGCAAGAAGCATGGTCCA
>JAZQXI010000074.1:0-1557 GCA_045632805.1 Eubacteriales bacterium
CAAGAGGAATACAGACTTTTTAATCCGTGGGATTTCAATTCATATTTCTCTAAAAGCTCACCATATGCCTTGATGAACAGCAAGGCGCGCTTTAGGCAAAGTGCTTGCGCTTGCAGGATATTTTTAGCTGTTGCGGAAGAAGCAGTGCCCGTTGCGTTCAGCCGATATTCGTCCCTGCCTGCCGTCTTTTGTGTGATCCGCAGTTCCTCAAATCGCGCGAATAGTGACGCAAGCTGTTCAAGCAAAGCGGGATTGTTTTTGAAATCCTTTACAACCGCTTGGCGGTACAGAATTTCATTTTTATCGTTTGTCAGATCCGACACTACGTAAAGGAAACGCTCGCGTTTTTTCACGTCAGCACAAATATGCGAAAATGAACGGTCAAGCGAAAGATGGTATAGAATTCTGCTCTGAATCGGTTCGGCAGAATTATTACGCTCGTTCAAATACAAAATGCTAATTGCCATGACCGCACCTCCTTGCAGCTAAAGAGTCTTTATCAAGGCGATACTTTTTGAGTATGTCTGATGCATACGATGACGCACTTCCTTTAGACCTCACAATACGGAAGGTACGCTTGTTAGCATCCGACAAATCTACCTCTGCCGAGAGGACCGGATAATCAAGCGACATAACCTCGTGGAAGTGGGTAACGTACAAACCAAATTGTTTGCTTTCCGCGATTTTTGCAACGGTGTCAGTAAGCAAATCAAATCCACGCTTGTCATCGGTGCCGCTAAAGGTTTCATTGAAAAATAAAAACGCTGTCTTGTTCTGCGCAATGTTCAACATTTCCTCGGTGCGTTTTCGTTCCTCATCAAGTCTGCCGGTATTGTCAAAACGCTCGTCCCTCGGAAAATGCGAAAGGACGATATCGAACGGATATATTTCAGCTTCCTTTGCAAATACGGGACAGCCAGCAAGAAAGAAGATCAGATTGACTCCGAGTGCGCGGAGATAAGTCGTTTTACCACCGCCGTTTGCGCCAAGCAAAAAGCAGAACGGTTCTTTCTCAGTAAAATCGGCATCATTGGGAATGATGGTTTCACAGTTTTTTGCCAAAAGCGAAATGTCATACAGCTCTTTTGCTGCGTATTGAGGTGCATTCGCAATTTTGGCAATCGTGTGCGGCACACCGAGCTTGGACGCACGCTGCATCAAACTGTGTATCTCCAAAAAGAATTTGATCTCCGATATATACATGAGAGGTTCGTGAAAATCAACGTTAGCATATTTGGCAATATCTGATTCAATTTGTTCCACCTTGTCCGAATAAAGACGGCATATGGCTTCCGATAAAGAAAGATTGATCTTGGTATTCTGCGCTTTCTTCGCGGGAACGGAAAATCCAAGACTCTTGGCACATGCGGAAATGCTGTCTATTTCACTTACGGCATCATAATCGGGCGTTAGCCAATTCTTATCCGCAAAGGACAAAAGACCTACGTTCATTTGGGAAAGCAGGCTTCTGATTTTATGTGCAGATTCTTTCATTTCGGAACGCAGTTTTTGGGATTCTTCGGATGAATAATGATTTGCAACATCAGCGAACAACTC
>JAZQXI010000075.1:0-9503 GCA_045632805.1 Eubacteriales bacterium
TCGCGCTCCGCAGAGCGCGAAATCCTTATTTTCGGCGCTTTTCTTTTTTGTTAGCTTTTTCTTTTGCGCCCTCTTGGTCAAAAGGAAAAGCGGCTATGGAGTTTTGTATTTTGAACGGCTGCGTACCGTGAAAATAAAAAACGGGGGGACTGCTGACAGTCCCCCCGCTTTTTTGGTTTTCACGTCTTACTGCTTATTTTCCTTCGTAAACCGTGTCCTCGGTCAAGGTTTCAAGCACGGCTGCGCTGAAATATTCCAGCGGATCAACCTGAAGCCCCTTCACCGTCATTTCCATGTGCAAATGCGGTTCTTCGGCAATCTCCATCATCGCGCTGTCTCCCACGCAACCCAAAAGCTGTCCTTCCTGTACCGTAGCTCCTACGGTAATATCATCGGCAAAATCCTTGGCAAGATTCTTGTACACGGTCACGCATTCACCCGTGTGCGAGAGCGCCAAACACCAGCCCATCATGGGGTCCTCCCAAATCTGCGCGACCTCTCCTGCCGCTACAGCACAAACGGGAGCGTTTTCCTCGGTTGCGATATCGATACCAAGATGAACGCGCCAATCCTGCATCGTCGGAGAAAAGACCTGCGTATCAACGCTGTGCTTTTTCACCAAGGCACCGCTCGAAACGGGCAGGGCAAGCTCGGGGACGGTATCGTTGTAGGTGGGTTCACTTCCCGAATCGTCGGGATTGGGCTTGTTGTCGGGGTCGGGCGTCTGATTGCCCGTGTCAGTGCTGTCGGAGGGCAGTTCCTCCAAGGGATTCTTGTTCGCGCGATTGGTGGCAACGGTAACGGCAAGTACCACCGAAAGTGCGAGCAGGATCACGATCGCCGAAACGTATACCGCGCGGTTGATGCGTACCTGCTTCAGCTTTTTGTAGAAATCAGATTCTTTCCATTTCTTCCACATGTTTTTTTGCTCCTTTGATTGATGAAAATTGCGTGGACGAGGTGTGTGCGTGTCACTCCCCGCGTCTTGCTGTCTTTATTTTTACCTGTTACGGGCGGTTTATACAGCAATGGGAATTTTTTTGAAGAAAAACACAAAAATTTCACGCTGACTTCATTTGTGATTGTAATATTTTTGCTTATATTCATTTCCTGTTCATATTTATATGATAAAATTTATTCTGTTTGTAAACTGTGAGCGAAACCCTAAAACCGATATCGGTCATGGGAAATGAGCCAGACTGAAAGAAAGGACAGAATGCTTTTATGATCAGAATTGAGCATCTTGTAAAAAATTATGGCGCCAACTGCGCGGTAGACGACATCAGCTTTGAGGTCGGGGAAGGAGAGATCGTCGGTTTTCTCGGACCGAACGGCGCGGGAAAAAGTACGACAATGAATATCCTGACGGGATATTTGTCCTCTACCTCGGGAAAGGCTTGCATCGCGGGGATTGATATTCTCAGCGATCCGATCGGTGCCAAAAAGCTGATCGGATATCTGCCCGAGCAGCCGCCTCTTTATTTGGATATGACGGTAGAGGAGTATCTCCGTTTTGCGTATGAGCTTAAGGGCTGCAAATTGCCCCGTGAGGAGCATCTGGCATCTATCTGTGAGACAGTCAAGATCAAAGAGATGTATCATAAGGTCATCCGCACGCTTTCCAAGGGATATCGCCAAAGAGTCGGGATCGCACAGGCACTGGTCGGAAATCCCAAGGTCATTATTTTTGACGAGCCTACCGTGGGACTTGACCCCAAGCAGATCATCGAGATCCGTAATCTGATCCGCAGTCTCGGAAAAAATCACACCGTCATTCTCTCCACGCATATTTTGCAGGAGGTGCAGGCTGTTTGTGACCGTATCGTCATCATCAACAAGGGTAAGATCGTTGCCAATGAGAAGACCGAGAACATTTCTCACGTGATGGCAAGCAGCCGACGCTTCCATGTGAAGATCGTAGGACCTCAGAAGGACGTGCTTGCGATGCTTCGCTCCATGACGGGTATTACCTACGCCGAGGCACTGGCAGAGCGTGACGGGGATGCGTACACCTATCTGATCGAAAGTGACGCAAGCCTTGATATTCGTAAAAAGCTGTTCTATCAGCTTGCCGAGCGCAACTGGCCCATGATCGGTATGGAGGCACAGGGCATGAGCCTTGAGGATATCTTCATTTCGGTTGTGGACAAGTCCGAGGAAAAGAAGATCATGCGTACTTCTCCGCAAGAGAGAAGCGCACGCCGCGCACGTGCCAACACAGCGGGCGCGCTGGAAAAGGAGATCGGTGCAACTCTCTTCGAGGATGCACAGCGTCAAAGAAGCGAAGCCGCCCTGCGTCCTTCCGAGAATGAGGACGAATAAGAACGCCTTCGAAAAAAGAAAGGAAACGGATCATTATGTTAGCCATCTATCGTAAAGAGATGACCTCTTATTTCATCAACCCCATCGGATACGTCTATCTGGGGATCTTTCTGGTGTTTTCGGCTCTGCTTTGTTGTTATACAACCATTGTTTCGGGCACTTACAGCACCACGAACTATTTTTTCTATCTCATCGTGTCGTTCATCATTCTCATTCCGCTTCTCACCATGCGCCTCTTTGCAGAGGAGCGTAAGATGCGTACCGAGCAGATGCTCTTAACCGCGCCCGTCAGCATTACGGGAATGGTGCTTGGCAAGTATTTTGCCGCACTTACCATGTTTGTCAGCGGTGTTTTGGTTTCCTGCGTCAATTTTATTCCGCTCTACGTCATTGCCGCGCAGGAAAGAGGAGATGCTACCTACAGCTCCGTGCATATCGGTCCCGTAACGGGGCAGATCGTCGGATGCCTGATTGCAGTGGTGCTCATGGGGGCGGCTCTGATTGCCATCGGAACATTGATCTCGGCACTGACCGAAAATCAGCTTTCCGCCGCGGTCATCACCATCGGTGTTATTGCCGCTATGATTCTGCTCAACTACGTCAATCTTTTGACCGATGCAAACGGTCAGCCGCTTATCGGTAGCTACGCGATCCGCTTTGTCATCAGTTGGATCTCGGTGCTCAGCCGCTACTCGGCGTTCAGTCAGGGAATCTTTGACTATGCCGCTTTGGTATACTATATTTCTTTGGCGTTTGTATTCCTCTTTTTGACCGTCCGCGTTTACGAAAAGCGCCGTTGGGGTTGATAGCGGAGGAAGTGCTTGTATGAAGAGAAAGTTTATCCGAACCAAAAAGGCGCGATTTGGCGGCATTTCGGCACTCCTTTGTGTCATGGTGTTGGTGGTTGCGATCCTTGTCAACGTGGTGGTCTCGGCGGTGGTTGAGCGATATACGCTCTATACGCCCATGGTAGACGAGCTTGCGTTTGACGTCACCGAGGATTGTTATGCGCTTTTGGAAACCGTATTTGATTCTGCCACTCCCAAGGGCGGAAAAGCGCCCGAGGTAAAAATTTTGTTTTGTGACGTCGAAGAGAACGTCAAATCGGACGAGTCCACAAACTATTATTTTTATCACACCGTCAAGCAGATCGCAGATCGCTTTGATAATGTCAAGATCGAATGTCACGATATCTTTGCCAATCCCGCTCCTGTCAAAAAATATATGACGATGGAAAATCCTTTAACGGGAGAACCGATCGAAACCGATCTGCACGCGGACAGCATTATCGTGGTCTGCGGTGATTACTATCGCGTATATGCTGCAAACTCTTTTTACGTTTACAGCGCAGAGGATCCCGAAAACGCATGGGCATATGCAGGTGAGAAAAAGCTGACCGCAGCAATCATGCATGCGGTGTCTCCCGAAAAGCACGTTGCGGCGTTGCTCAATAATCATGGCGAAATCTTTTTTGACTATGAGCTTCTGAATCTGCTCAACGACGCGGGATATACCGTTTTGTATCTTGATTTGTATCAGGATAAGATCCCCGAAAATTGCGATCTTTTGATCAGCTATAATCCCAATACCGACCTGCTCACGGGCGAGCAACTTTCCGACGTATCCGAGATGGATATTCTGGATGCGTTTTTAGCCGAGGACGGAAACTCCTTCCTGGTGTTTTTGGAAAACGGCACCCCCTCTCTCCCGAATTTTGAAAAATACCTTGCGGAGTGGGGCGTTGCGACCGATTATAAAAAGAACGAGACCACGGGTGTTTCCTACCGCTATATGGTACAGGACGCCGGCGGAGCGTTGACCTCTGACGGCTACACCATTTACGGCGAGAGCATGGGAGAGATGAGCGAGCGCTTTACCAACGCTCCCGAAAACCCGTATGTCGTATTCCGCAATGCAACCTCTTTGAGTGTCACGAACGAGGGTTACCGCGACGGTGGCAACGGAACCTACACGAGCCTGAGCGGAAACCGTACGCTCTATCCGCTTTACCGTTCAAGCGAGGATGCGCAGTGCTTTGCAAACGGCTTGGCTGTTGACGGCGGCTCTTCCATTCTGATGAGCGTGACCGAGCAAAAGAACGAGAGCGGCGGTTCTTCTCACGTGGGGGTCGTTTCTTCGGTTCACTTTGCAACCGATAAGTACCTGCAATCCGCGGTATACGGTAATTCCGACGTGCTTTTGCATTTGTTTGGAAAAATGGGAATCGGAACCACGACCGAAGGCTTGAATGTTAAGCCCTTCCTGGTGGAGAATATCAGTACCGTTACGACATCCGAGATTTTGACTTGGACGTTGACACTCACTGCGGTTCCCGCAGTAGTGGCGTTGGTGACCGGGATCGTGATCCTTGTCAAACGGCGTCGCGCATAAAAATCCCGAAGAAAGGAAAAACGCAACATGAATCATGAAAACGGATGGCGGCAAAAATTCCGCCACGGTTCGATTTCGTTCGGTTTGACTGCCGCGGTGCTTGCAGTTGTTCTTTTGGTGAATATTGCAATGACCGCTCTTTGCTCGGGAAATTTATGGTATATCGACCTCACCCCCGAATCCTCATATAACATCTATATTTCGGATACCGAGCAAAAAAAGGCTTCTATGTATACGCTGATGGACGAGACCGTCAGTTATATGGAGTATATCATCGATGAGGCAAATGAAAACCGCGAGGAGCCCGTACAGGTGGAGATCATCTTCTGTATGGATCCCGACCTTTTGAAGTCTTTGGAAATGATGCGTTACGTTTATTATACGGCGCTCAATCTGCAAAAGGAATTTCCCGAGACGATCAAGGTCACCTACCGTGACGTATGGAGCAATCCTTCCTCGGTGGATATGTATCGCAGCACCTCGTATTCCAACATCTATCAGACCAACGTGATCATTGCCAGCGGATCGGAGTTCCGCGTGACCACGATGCGCGCGTTTTACACCTACGATTCCGAGTCGGGGTCTGACGTACCCGTGGGATACAATGGGCAGAAGTGGTTTGTCAAGCAGATCCTTGACGTTACAGGCGCGGACGCCCCCATTTGTTGCCTGACCACCAATCACGGTGAGCCTTTTGCCGATCTCAAGCTTTCCGAGCGCGACAAATGGCCCGAATACCGCGAATTTATGAACGTCATTGAGGGCGCGGGCTATGAGATCCGTTTCTTGGACCTTTCCAAAGATGAGATCCCCGAAAACTGCCGCTTGATTATTACCTTTGACCCACAAAAGGATTTTGCGTCCACCTTCCAGGATTCCAAATTGAAGGAGTCCGAAACCGTTCGATTGAACGCGTTTTTGGAAAAGGCATATTCTTTTATGGTCTTTGTGGATGCCGACACCCCCGAGCTTCCCAATCTTGAGGAGTATCTGGAGCTTTGGGGAATTGAGCTGATGCATAAGGATGGGCAAAACGCCGACGGAGAGACCGTAACGGGAAATTATAAGGTTTCGGATCCTGCGCACGGACTGACCTCCGCAGGCGAGAGTTTCATCGGTCAGTACGTTCCCGGTCGAGGACTGAGCTATGCGGTGCTTAACGATATTCTGTCCTCTTCGACGGCGCCCAAGATCTATTTTGACAATGCGACGTCTATCAAGTATTCCCATTATTTTGATAATCGCTACGTTGTGGCAGACGAGACCACGGGGGCTGAGGCGTATACCTTCGGATACTATGAAGGCAACGGTTCGGTTCGTTCGGTTTACGATATGTTCTGTGCGGGAAATAAGGATTCACTGGCGCAGTATTCCGTTGTTCGCGACGGAAAGAGCCTGACCGATGAAGAGGGCAATCCTCTGGGCGGCTCCGACGTTTTGCGCGTGATGACCATTGCACGGGAATCGCGTACCGTTGCGGAAGGACAGGGATACACCAACGTCGATCAAAGCTCCTATGTTTGCGCGGTTGGCTCTACGAGCTTTGCAACGGATGCCGTTCTCGGCACCACTGCCTACGGCAACACCGATGCGCTTCTTGCCACCCTGCGCTATATCGGCAAGGAGGTCAATCCTGTTGGACTCAGCTTTGTGCATTTGTATTCTGCTGCAATGGATAGTGAATCTTACCAAGACACCCAAGCCAATACCAACGCTACCGAGCTTAAGTCCTCTGTTGTGGTCGCAACAGTTATGCTGGCTGTGATTCCCGCTGTGCTGATGACGGGTGCTTGCGTCTTTGTTTTGGTCAGAAGAAAAGTCCGTCACTGATGCGTGCGGCAAAGCCAAGCGATCAAGAAGTTCTGAAGAAGGGAACCTAAAGATTGAATGAGAACTGAAGAAACAATTGTAAATCTGATATTTGACGCGGGACGCGGAAGTGTTTCGCAAAACGGCAGAGAAGCCATTTGCGGCGAGCCGTTTGGCGAGCTTCCGATCCCCGTGCGCTCCGGTTACCGCTTTGTCGGATGGTTTTGGGAAGAGCGCGAAGTGCTTGCCGATACGGTTTTGGATTCGGAGAGCGACGTGCGTCTTGTGGCAAAATGGGAGCGCGTAAAGGAGAAAAAGAAGCTCTCCTCTTACAAAAAACAAAAATATGCGCTGATTGCACTTTCCGCCGCCGCAGTGGTGCTTGTTATCGTGTGGGTGGTGGTCGCGCAGTTGATCTCGATCTATACCTTGACCGATACCTATGTCAAGGACGGAACGGAATACACCGATTATTATAAGATCAAGCGCGTGGACGGCGTGTATAAGCTTTTTGACAATGACGGAAATCTGATGCCCACAAACGGAATCGATGAGGACGTATTTATTGCCGACCGCGGCAGCGGAAATCAGTATCGGATCGATCCCGAAACGGGAGAGTATAAGCTGAGAGCGGTCATTATTCCCGACGATATGGAAGCGGTGCAGGGCACAACCCTCCTGCTTTATCCGCAAATTTCTTCCGCTAACGTTTATTCCATCGAGGTCAAGAATGAAGATGGAACGTACAAGTTTATCCATACACCGAATAAAACGTATATCCAAGGCTATGAGGATTCGATTCTGGAGTATGACAAGGATCTGTACGCAAAGCTTTGCTTTGCATGCGGATGGACTTCCTCTTCCCGCAAATTGACCGTTTCCTCCGATGTCGCAAAAACCAAGGACGGGAAGATCGATTATGCGGTGTACGGACTCGATCAACCGCAAGCGGTGTTTACCATTCAAAGCGTTCTGTTTAAAAAGGATGCAGACGGAAAGACACTCTATGAAAACGATGCTCCCGTGATCGATTATCTTGAAACCACCGATGAAAAGGGGAATACCGTAAAATCCTATCAGCCCGATCCCGATAAGCTTTACACGGTCAAGATCGGTGATGCCACCCCTTCCAAAACAGGTTATTACGCACAGCTTGAAGGCTTTGATTCCATCTATATTTTCAGCGCAAACAATCTTGCTGAGACAGTATTGAAGCCGATCGAGTCTTTGGTTGTTCCCAAGGCAGTGCATACGGTGTCTGTGAATGTGCATTCCATGGTCAATCGCTTCTTCTTGAAGGAGTTGAACAAGTGGACGGAAGATTTGAACGACGGTGAGGTCTTGGTCGCGTTTACCTATGAGGATCTGGATCGCCGTCAGAACACCATGCACACTTCGCATCCGTATCTGAATATCGGAACCGATGTTATGGACGGCTACAACATCAACAGCACCTCTGCCAGTACGGCGTTAAGTGCCCTGTATAGCATGGAATACGTGGCGTGCAAAAAGCTCGGACTCAGCGCCGAGGTCCTTGCCGAATACGGGTTGGATGAAAACGTCTATTATTTGAGCTACGGTGTCGATCTGAACGAGTCGGACGGCAAGCAGGAGTACACCAAGAATGAAATCCTGATCGGCAAAACACCCAACGAGGCAGGGAACTACTATATCGCATCCTTCCCGTATGATATGATCGTAGAGGTTACACCCAATCACGTCAGCTTTTTGGAATGGGATGCGGTGGATTGGTACGAAAAGTATTTCTTGCGCATGAACATTGCTTATGTCAGAGACATGAGCTTCCAATTCGGAGATCAGACGTATGAGTTTACGCTGGACAACTCGCTCTCCTATGCGTATTATCTCTATCCCACCGTCGATTCCAACGGCAACGCAGTCACCCTTTTGCAATCGGTCGATCTTTCTGCGGGAAAGCTGTATTTGGATGGAAAGCAGTGGAAGTATAAGACCAATGCCAACAAGGAGTACGATATCGTTTCCATCGTCGATTTGGATACGGTTAAGACGGTGAGCCATCGCGAGGCGGTTTTGAATCCCGATCTGGAAAACATCGTCTACGTTGAGGTCGTTTATTATTACGTCAATGCCAAGAATGAGAACGTACAGGTAACGCCCGATTTCGTTAACAGTGATATTGTTGAGCGTGACGGTGAATTCTATTACGTTTACAAGAGCGGCGGAGAAACCAAAGAGATTCGTGTGCTTCGTCAGTTTGAGGAACCGATTTACCGCTACAAAAAGGGCTTGGAGGCGACTGTTTTGATTGCTTCCGAAGCGTTGCAGGTCTATTGCAATCAATATAACGGTGGCAAGGGCGAGAACAAAAATTTGCTTGATTACAGTCTTACGCTTACCAACCGCGATGACACGGGAGCTGAAAAGGTGGAGGTTGTAACTGCGGTGGATAATTTCCGATGCATGTACAATCAAATGCTGTATCTCTCCTTGGGCGGTGACATCAACGAAACCGAATTCCAAAAGGCACATGGAATGAGCGTGGAGGAATTTTTGGCAGGCGACGTTTCTGCGGATGCCGTGTTTACGTTCAACGTTGAGGACTATGCATCGGTTACAAACGGCTTTACCGTGTTTGACGAAGACGGAGAGGAATCCTTCCTGTACAGCGAAAACAACGAGAAGCGTATGGTGGTTCGTTTTTACAAATACAGTGACTGGAAGGCAATGGTGACCGTTCAAACGCTGGAGCTTGATGAGAACGGCAACTGGGTACCCATTCAGGATGAAGAAATCGGAAAATTCTTTGTTTCGACCGAATATCTGAACACGCTGAAAAAGAGTGCAGAGCTGTTGGTCGCAGGAGAATTAATTCCCAATTAAACAAAAAGCATCGCCTCCCAAGCGTCAAGCGCTTGGGGGGCGGTGCTTATAGAACGACACGGCAGCTTTGGGTTCCGTAATAATCAAAAGCGTCAAGTGCCGATTGGTCAATTTTTTCA
>JAZQXI010000076.1:0-4556 GCA_045632805.1 Eubacteriales bacterium
ATATGGACGGTATTTGACGGAGGCGTTTTTTGGAGGGAGACCCCTTCTTGCAAGAAGGGGTCTCCCTCCAAAAAACGCCTCCGTCAAATACCGTCCATATACTCTTCCAATTCGCTCTTGATAACCGAGACCTGCGGTCCGTAAACGACCTGCACACCGCCGCCGCGGCGGATAACGCCGCTCGCGCCACTGGATTTTAAGGTCGCGTCCGAAACCAGTCCTTCATCCTTGACAGAAACGCGCAAACGCGTCGCACAGCAATCAAGACTGACGATATTTTCTTTTCCGCCAAGTCCTTCAAGAATCATACGGGACACGGTATGCTCGTCGCCTGTAGCGTTGTTTTCTCCGTTTGCCAAATCCTCGCCGTCACGCTTGCGGTTGTAGTCCGCTCTGGTGTAAAGCTTGACCTCCTCCGCATCCGCCTCGCGTCCGGGAGTTGCGTAATTGCGCCAACGGATGAGGAAACGGAACAGGAGAAAATAGATGATAAAGTAGATCACACCCACCACAGGGATCATGATCCAGTTGGTTTTGTCGTTGCCCTGCAGGATACCGAAGAGCGTCAAGTCAATGAGTCCCCCGGAGAAGGTCATTCCCACGCCAACGTTCAGAATGTGCATCAGCATATAGGCAAGACCCGCGAAAATCGAGTGGATCACGTAAAGCACGGGAGCTACGAACAGGAACGTAAATTCCAAGGGTTCGGTGATACCCGTGAGCATTGAGGTCAGTGCCGCCGAGAGCAAGAGGCTTCCCGCGACTTTCTTCTTTTTAGGATCTGCACAAGTATACATTGCCAGTGCCGCACCGGGGAGACCGAAGATCATCAACGGGAATTTTCCGCTCATAAAGCGCGTTGCGGAGACCGAAAAGCGCGTAATTGCGGGAGAGGCAAGCTCGGCAAAGAAAATATTCTGCGCACCGTAAACCATCACACCGTCAATGAGCGCCGAGCCTCCGACTCCCGTTTGCCAGAACGGCAGATAAAACACGTGATGAAGTCCGAAGGGGATCAGAATTCGCTCGATAAAGCCGTAGATAAAGGTTCCCGCATATCCCGAACGCAAAACGAGGTCACCAAGCGCGTAAATACCGCTTTGCACGTAGGGCCAAGCAAAAAACATGACCACACCTACAAGAATATACGCAGCCGTTGAGATAATGGGAACGAATCTTGTTCCCCCAAAAAAGGAGATCACGTTGGGCAAACGGATCTTGTAAAAACGATTATTGAGCCATGCCACTCCAAGACCTACGATGATACCGCCGAATACGCCCATTTGCAAGGACTCAATACCAACGACGTTTGCAATCGTTCCCTCGGGCATTGCCCCCGCCTCAAGCCTTCCGCTAATGGCAAGCAGCGCGTTAATGGTCTTATGCATGACCAGAAAGGCAATCGCCGCAGAGAGTGTCGCGGTTGCTTTTTCATTTTCTGCCATGCCAAGTGCGACACCCATGGCAAACAAGAGCGGCAGGTTATCAAATACAACCGTTCCAACCGACGCAAGCAGCGTAAAGATCGAATACGGCACGGTTCCGGGTCCCATGATACCGATGAGGTTATAGGTTTCAAGGGTCGCAAGATTGGTGAAAGATGCGCCCACCCCCAAAAGAAGCCCTGCTATGGGCAAGAGCGCGATGGGAAGCATAAACGCACGTCCGACACGCTGAAGCACGCTGAAAAATCCCCCGCCCCGATTTTGCTTGATGGTTTTTGTTGCTGATGACATAACGATCCTTTCTTATCGCATCCGAAAGCACATGACGGCATCTTTGCCGCCAATTGCGCTTTCAAAGCGAAATTCAATATGCTCAATTTTTTCGGGCTCGGTAACAAGCACCGCTGTCGTAGTGGGATAACCGCGCTCTCGGATACGGGCGAGGTCTGCTTTCGCGATCAACTCTCCGGCATTGACACGTTGCCCTTCCTTGACACAGGCTTCAAATCCCTCACCGCCCATGCTGACAGTGTCCACGCCAATATGGATCAAAATATCCAACCCCGTGTCGCTTTGAATCGTGTAGGCGTGCCTCGACTGTGGTATTGACTCTACGATTCCGCTCACGGGAGCATAAAAGCTTCCTTCGGCAGGCTCCATCGCATATCCAACCCCAAGCATCCCGGATGAAAACGCCTCGTCTGCCATTTCGGAGAGTGGCACACTCTTTCCCGTGCATACCGCCAGCAGGCAATTCTGTTTTTTGGAAAATATCATACGGTTCCCCTTTCGTTTATTTACATTCGGTCACTTTTTCACGTACACCCAGCAAATACGGAACCGAGACCGAAAGCTCGTCGATTCCCATGTCCGCAAAGCGTTGTGTCAAATACAATTCCGCTGCCAGCTCTCCGCAAATTCCGATCCATCCGCCGTGTCGGTGAATGGCGTCTGCGGAGCGCTCGATCAAACGAAGCACCGGCTCTGTATTTTGTTCGCAGATGTTGCTGACCATCGCGTTTTGCCGATCCGCCGCTAACGTATACTGCAACAGATCATTGGTTCCTACCGAAAAGAAGTCCACCTCCGCGGCAAGCTCCTCACACATAATTGCAGCCGCAGGAGTCTCGATCATAATACCGAATTCCAAATGCGGATCGTAGCCGTGATTCTCGCGAGACAGCTCTTCCATACACTCTTTTACAAGTCTTTTGCATCGCCGCACCTCGTCGGTACAAACCACCATCGGAATCATCAACGAGATACTCCCATGCGCAGAAGCACGTAAAATGGCGCGGAGCTGTGTCTTAAACAGCGATTCTCTGGCAAGACAGATCCGTACTCCGCGAAAGCCAAGCGCGGGATTTTCTTCTTTTGGAAGATCGAAATAAGAAATTTTTTTATCCGCTCCGATATCCAACGTACGAATAACGATTCTCTTGCCCTGCATCGCGTCCACAATGGCGCGGTAGCTCCCGTAAAGCTCATCCTCGGTGGGATAACGGTCACGCGCAAGATATAAAAATTCACTTCGCAGCAGCCCGATTCCGTCCGCGCCGTTAAGCAATGCGGCACTCGCCTCGGATGCATCCCCCACATTGGCATAGATCAGCATCTTATGCCCGCTGCGAGTAATGGCAGGCTTATTGACAAGAGAGCGCAGGTAGCGTTCATGCTCCTTTGCAAGTGCGTTCGCTTCCCCTTGCTTTTCGCGGAATTGCCGTTGCTGATTCAGATCGGGGGAAATGATCAGCGTTCCGTCGATTGCATTAAGAAGCGCAAAGCCACCGTCGTTGGATGCGTCGATTTCACCGACACCGATCAAAGCCGGAATTCCCATCGCGCGTGCCAAGATCGCAGTGTGAGAATTTGCCGACCCTTCAAAGGTAACGAATCCCAAAATCCGATCCTTGGGCAGACTCACCGTTTCGGACGGAGAGAGATCGCGCGCAACGAGAATGAAAGGCTTTCCATCATCAAACAGCGTTCCGCTTCCCTCTCCGGAGAGCGCATCGATCAATTGCTGTGCAAGATCCTTCAGGTCCGCCGCACGGGCGCGCAGATAAGGATCGGTAAGTGAGGATAACATCGCGGCACAACGATCGGCTGCATGCTCCACCGCAAGCTCGGCAGGCTTCCCAACAGCCATCTCCTCTCGCATCGCCTCTAAAAAGTCCTCATCCTCAAGAAGCATAGCGTGGATCTCAAAGATTTCCGCCGCCTCCTCGCCCACTTCGCGTGCCGTACGTTTGCAAAGTATACCAAGACGGGAATGCACCGTTTCCAAGGCTTTTTGCAACCGATCCGCTTCATGCTGTGCGTTTTTGGGCGTTCTTGTGACTTCCGTTGCAGGCGTTTTACGTTTCCAAAAGCGCAAGATCCCTCCAACACACCCGTGGCTGATCCCCACTCCGCGATAGGTACAGCTTTTGCATGCTTTCTCGCTCATTCCATCTTACCCGCTTCCCACATCTCTGTACAAAAGCGTTCCAATGCCTCACACGCTTCGTCCTCATCCTCACCCGTGATGCAAAACTCCAGTGTTGCGCCGCATACCGCTCCTAAGCTCATCAGCGCCAGCAACCGCTTGGCATCCGCTTCCTTTTCCTCTGTTTTGATGCGAATCTGCGAGGAAAATTGCTTGGCATAGGTCGCAAGCTTCCCGGCGGGCCGTGCGTGCATGCCGTTTGCATCTTTGATCTGATAGGTAAATGTTCTCATGTCCCAATCCTTTCCGCCTAAAAAATAGTTGTCCTTGATGCTATTTTTCCTGTTTTGGCGGACATTATGCGTTTTTGCGGATTTTTGAAATGTTTTAAAAGATTTTTTTGTGGAGAAAACTTTCGAGAAAGTTTTCCCCACGCCCCTTTCAAAGCTTTCACCGCGTTTTTATATGCGCCCTCGGAAGGAATGGCTCTCAAAGCATTCCTCCGCGGGTGCTGCGCGTTTTGGTGAAAGCGTTCGTGCAGTACAGAGTCTACTTCATTTCAAGCTTTAGAGCACAGACAGAGCATTAGCTCCCGCAAGCGCTTTGGGGTCAGGATTGCCAGGGCAATCCCACCACAAAACGCTCACGAAGGTTAGTTTAGATATAAAACAAAAATTCCTCCA
>JAZQXI010000077.1:0-19864 GCA_045632805.1 Eubacteriales bacterium
ACCGAATCGGTTGGTGCCGTCTCTTTTTAATAAAACATTTCAATATTGCGTTTGATGTAAGACATGATTCTGCCGCGAATGTATTTTTGGTTTCCGATCACGAAATTGCGGATCTTTGCGGGATCCTCGCGGTAATTCTGCATGATAAAGCGAAATGCCTTGACCATTTCAGTCTCTCCCGCTTGCGCGAGCGCATTGCTGATGGAATTGACGGTCTCGGGCGTGGACTTGATGAGATAATCCCAATAATCGTCCAGATTCTTGTCTGCCAGATCGTAAAGCATCTTGTAAGCGATCAAAGGACGGTAGATCTTGCGATATCCGAGCTTGAGTTCGTTTTCAAGAATATCCTCTGTCCAAAGCTCCTCGACCGACTGGCTGACAGTTGTTAAAAGGAAGGTCAAGCGCTCATTGGCGAACTTGAAGGAAAGCTCATCAATATCAATATTGCGCTTTTTTTGACGATCAAACAGGAAGAAATTAGGCTCGGTATCGCGTCCCAAAAACAGATACACAACAATCAAAAGTGCCAAGAGGATCATCAAAACCGCAATGATCGTGCCAAGCACCAGCTTATAGGTAGCATCCGCGTGTGCCACGGGGAAAATGAAAATCAAAATTGCTCCCACCAAGCACAATACAGCGGCAATTGCCATAATCAAAGGTAATTTTTTCTTCAACAGAGAGCTCATCTGCAACGTCCTTTCCTGTTTTTTTGCGAAATTCAACTGTTATATTATATTATAACATAACAAATCTCTGTTTGCAAGTGATTTTTCGTATTTTTCAAAGCTTTTTTAGTGTCTCCACCAAAATGGATTCTACGCGGGCTTGGGCAAATTCGGAAAGGATCAGATCCGTCTCCGTAATAAAGCACAGCCTGCTGACGGGATAACGTGCAGCCGCCATGCGAATTGCGGAAGCGCACTCCTCGCGTGACGGAAGATGCGACAGGCGCAACGTCATATACACGGGCTTTTGATGTGGAAGGCTCTGCCAACCCAAAACGGCATCGGTAACGCATGGATCGCGGCTTGTCCAATACAGTGTGGGAAGCCCCACCGTTTTCTCGGTGTAAGAAAGCAACGCGCATGCGGACGCGGCATCGCAATCGGTATTCAAAAGGAGCTGCATTTCGTTTGTCATAGCAAATTCGCAGGCTTCGCGAAAGAGCTGTGACAGGATCAATGCGGAATGTGCGGAATTCTTTTTGCAGATCTTCAGAGCTTCTGTCATATGATACGGGTCCGGCTCTGCGAAGCGGTAGCCTTCTTCAAAGCGTATCATCATCTGTCTGCTCCCCTTTTCGTAATACGCGGAGAAGCATGCTTGGATCCTCTGTCTCCACGACGCAAAATCGGTATTGCCGATCTCCATAAGGCTGTTCACGCAAAGCATCGGTTCAAGATCATTCGAAATCGTGGAAAGCTCCGACGGATCGATCAAAACACGGGAATCAACCTCCCAAAAATCACAAAGTTTTTTGGGAGATTGCGTCAACAGATCAGTGATTTCACGCCAAAGCACCTCGGCGTTCGTTGCGTCAGGGTAAGCAAGAGACGGAAAATATTTCTTCCAAAAGGCACGAAACGCTTCATATGTCGGATGCCCAGAAAGCATGGAAAATCCCTTGCAAAACGCGGAAAAAAGCTCGTAATCGGAGGCGGACGCATTGATCTCGCGCTCGTTGATTCCGCACAAACGTAAAAGTCCCTTTAAAGCATCACTTTTCAACAGCTCACCGGGGTTACTCACCGTGCGGCTCAAATCCTGCGCGGTTGGCAGATATGCATAATCCGCCGCAAAGCACGCCTTTGGCATCTCCATCCCTCCTTTTGCTGATCTACTTTTATTATACTATAAAATGGGAAAAAGTCAATCCAAAACCGCTGAAAATCACATTTTTTTTGCGTACGCTATAGACGAAACCGTTTTTTTATGGTATACTGTATATAATGTTTTGAAAGGATGCCTGCACATGGATTTTAATGCATTCAGTTTGATCTATCCCAATGAGACCATGCGCCGCCGACATGAAAGCGGTGAATGTGTACCGGATATCGATCTGTTTACTCTTCAAGAGCTTGGACTCTTGGAAATTTTCAATCTGAAAAACCGCGATCTTTCGGAGTTTTTTACCGTCGAACCCGAGGTCATGCGCTACCGCATGGCAACGTTTGACGATATGCTCCGCTGCGAGTCTTTGACCGACATGCTCAACCGTTTGGTTCCCGTTCTCAACGATATCATGGAACTCAGGCGCCTGGAAGCCGACAACGGAGACGCGGACGACTATCTTTCCAGTATTACCGAGATCGAGCTTTACGTATCCAGTGTCAAGGTACTGCACGAGGGCTTGACGCAGGTCAAAAATGAACTGAAAAGCCCCGCCTTTACCGCTTTGACAGAGCTTGTAACGACTCTTGCGGAAAGTGACTATTACCGTGAGCTGAATGAAAAGCTGAATGAGCTGACCCAACGTGTACGCGAAATTCGAAGTGTAACGGTTGGCGTCAATCTGGATGCACAGCTTCGCCCCGCCTCGGCAGGTGTGCTTTCGATCAACTCCGAGTCCTTTAAATCGGGAGACGTTTTGGACAAGATCCTGCGTCTGAACTTCAAAAACGACAGCTATACCTGCATTGCCAATCTCGTTCCCTTTGGCAAAAAGCAATCCGAAAATCAAAAAATGGCACTCTCCTTGGCGTTCAACAGCGCGATCAACGACGTTTACCGCTCTTCCTTGCGCTCTTGGAAAAAGATCGTGCAGACCTACGTGCTGGAAAACACCGAATTCTTGCTCAATCTCATGCCCGAATTCGAATTTTTGGTACGCGGAACGCAGATGCTCCGCGCTCTTAAAGAAAAAGGATGCACGCTGACCATTCCCGATATTCGCCCGATGGACGAACGCGCATTCTCCGCAATTGAGCTTTACAACCCGTGTGTAGCCCTAAAAATCGAGGATGAAATCGTCTCAAACGACCTCATTTTTGATGAAAATGCGACCATCTATGTGCTGTCGGGCCCGAATCGCGGAGGAAAATCCGTCATCACCTGCGCCATTGGTTTGGCTCAAGTCATGCTCCAGCTTGGCATGTACGTTCCCGCAGGAAAGGCTGCGATCTCTCCCGTGGACGGCATCTATACCCACTTCCCCACGGGTGCTGACGATACCATTGACAAGGGACGTCTTGGCGAGGAGTGCGCGCGCCTTAGCGAGATCTTGGACTGCGTCACACCGAACAGCTTGGTGCTTCTTGACGAGTCTCTTTCCTCGACGGGAAGCTACGAGGCATCCTACATTGCGGCAGAGGTACTTGGCGGACTTGCACACGTGGGTTGCCGTTGCCTCTTCTCGACCCATCTGCATGAGCTGGCGGCGGAGATCGACAACATCAATAAGCGCTCTCTTGCGAGCGGCGGCGTTGCGATCGACACGTTGGTTGCAGGCATCAAAGGCGAGGGCAAACGCTCCTTTAAGATCATGCGCGCAAAGCCCGACGGTAAGAGCTATGCCCGCGATATCGCAGAAAGCTACGGACTTACGTATGAAAATATTGTGAAGCGTGTGAAAGATAAATAATATATCAAAAGCAATGAGAGCCATGCATGATGCATAGCTCTCGTTGTTTTTTTTATTTTCTAAAATAATATCACCTTTCAAGATTTTTTCGCATCTGCACTTTTTGAAAAATTGGAGCATGAAATACAATAAACGCTCGGCTGTTCCTGCTTGGAACAGCCGGGCGTTTATTGTTGACCGCTTAATCAGTGGTATAGTTATCGAAATAACCTTGGATATAGACGATGGGGGTTCCCTTATCGCCCGAGCCCGAGGTCAGGTCGCAAAGAGAACCGATCAAGTCGGTAAGCTGACGCGGGGTGGTACCCTCGGATGCCATTTGACCGTAGAGGTCGCTATCCTTTTCCTTGATCTTTTCCTTGATTGCTTCCTTGAGCGCATCTCCCGAAAGCGATGCGAAATCGTTGTCGGCAAGATACTTGAGCTTAAGCTCGTTGGGTGTTCCCTCAAGTCCCGACGTATAGGCGGGAGACACGACCGGGTCAGCAAGCTCCCAGATCTTTCCCACGGGATCCTTGAACGCGCCGTCGCCGTACACCATAACCTCGACGTGCTTGCCCGTCTCTTTGAGAATCAATGCTTGAATATCCTCAACAAGGCTCTGACAATCACGCGGGAAAAGTTTGACCTGCGTATCGGTTGCCTTGTTGGAACCCAACAGACCGTAATGCTCATTATATCCACTACCGTTTACGGGCGCGTTAAGGATCTCATCCATTCCGTATACGATGGAAGCACCTGCTGCCTTGAGCAATCTTTTGGTACGCTTGCGCGTATGGATATCGCAATTAAGAACGTTGCCCGTGTATTTGAGAATCGCACGGGGATCGTTTGCAAAAATGATCTCGCAATCAGCTCCTGCCTCGCGGATCAGCTTTTCGTAATACTCTACATAGTCCACACCCGTAAAACGATGCTTCTCATAGCCAAAGCACTCGCGGTACTTGGCAAGATCAAGGACATCGCGGTAAGGATCAATTCCCTTTTCATCCAATGCATCCAAGCTGATAAGGTGGTTACCGACCTCATCGGAAGGATAGGAGAGCATCAAAACGATCTTCTTTGCTCCCTTTGCAATACCCGTCAGACAAACAGAAAAACGGTTGCGGCTGAGAATCGGAAAAATAACACCAACGGTCTCTCCGCCAAACTTTGCGCGTACATCTGCGGCAATATCGTCCACGGTTGCGTAGTTACCCTGCGCACGTGCAACGATCGCCTCGGTCATAGCGATAATGTCGCGGTCTCTGATCTGAAATCCTTCATCCTTGGCAGCCTCCAGAACGGATGCTGTAACGATCTTGACCAGATCGTCTCCACTGCGGATGATGGGGGCGCGAACGCCACGGGATACTGTGCCGACCATACGGCTCATAATCACACACTCCTTTTTTGATCCTGCCGGGATTCGACAGGCTTTGGAAAATTATCTCACCGTAATAGTATACCAAATTTTTCGCTATTTGTAAAGTAATTTTCCAAAAAAAATATATCCAACCCCTATTTTTTTTTATTTTTACAAAAATCCGCCCCCAATATGCGTCGAATATAGTAATTTTTTTATCCTCGGAAAAAGACGGCAAAGTTAAGAATCAGCATATAAATCAACCAAATATCATGCAACAAAAACAAAACCCCCGCAAATTTGCTGACACGGTAGTAGCAAAGCGTAACGCCAACGGAAAAGCAAAGGATCAAAATACATTCCAAAACGCTTAAAAACAAGAATCCCGCTCCAAAAAGCGTCGGATACCAACAAAGCTCCAAAACGGCAAGAACAACAAAGAGCATGCTTCCCTTGTACTTATCCACCTCGCATCCTCCCGCGCGATACCCCAATACAAAACCTGCCGCGCATCCGATCGTTAAAAAAGCAAGTGTCCACAAAAGCGACATCAGCCAAACGGGTGGCAAAAGATCGGCAATATCAAGAGCTAAAATGGTCATATACGGGCTTCCGACCGCGATGCGCACAATGATCCCCGCCGCCATCATCAGAATACCGAACAAAACCATGACCGAGGGGCGGGATTGCTCCATTTCCATATTCAGCCATGCATTGACGGTTACTTTTCCGTACTTCTTCTTATACAAAACAGCACCTCCGACGAGATGCTGTTTTTCTTAGCGATCAAAGCCACGCATCTCTCACAAACACCATATGAGAGACTTGTTTTTTTTATTCTTCAAACGGGTCATACATGCGCCACGGAATGGGTAACACTTCGGGATCGCGCAAGCTATCCTCTTGCTCCTCTTCACGCCTGCGATGAACGGGACAGGATCGGTGATACGGAGATGCGACCGCACTCTTTCCACGATAGATCCCTCCTCCATCCCCTCCAAAATAGGGCTCCGATTCGCTGAGATTCGGCGGCATGGCTTCTGCTTCTCCTCCGTAAACGTATTGCGCATCCAAAACGGATACATTTTTGGGAAATCGGCGTTCTACACGGATCAATCCAATCTCTGTGAGCGTTTCCTCGGGGCAAAATCCGTGGCTGACACCGCCGTTTAAAGAATCGTAAGCACACAAAACGTGGCAATCGCAGAATTCCTTCGGTTCAGTTCCTCTGATGAACCACCCAACCTCGCTTCTCTCCCCACGCGGATCCTTTACGCATGCCTCACTCATCAACTTCCCCGAATCCTTACAATAGGTCGCGCGAACAAGCTCTGTGGACATTGAAAAAGCTGTGCGATAAGAAGCATTTTGCAAGATCTGCTTCATCACGTCATTCCAGATGCGTGTGCTGATATTCTTCCCTTCCATCGGTTGCGGATACTCATAGCCGCTCCAGACACCGCAAACAAGATCGGGTGTGTAACCGACAAACCAACGGTCACAATCACGATTGGTTGTTCCCGTTTTTCCGGCACACTCGCAAATGCGGTCAAGATCAATCATCCCAGACGTCCCGTTTGCAACAACGCCCTGCAAAAGCTTCGTCATCAAATCCGCGTTTTGGTGCTTTAAAACCACCTCTCCGCTGTCAGGACAGGATAACAAAATTTTGCCGTCGCTATCCAAAACGCGATAATATGAGCGATACGGATGATAGACCCCGCCGTCCGCAAACGCCGTATAAGCGCATGTCAGCTCACGCAAGGTTACACCGTAATGCAATTGTCCCAAAGCAAGCGCGGCAAGGTCGCAGTCGCTTTCTCCCGTGCAATCGATAAGGCTATCCAGATGAAATTTATCCTTGGCAAATTGAAAGGAATTCCGCAATCCCAGCTCCTGCAACACACGCACCGAAACGGTATTGGTGGAATGTGCCACGGCATATGCGATATTGGTAAGTCCGCGATAGATGCCCGTCGCGTTTTTGGGCCACATACGACTGCCATTGCTTCCGAATTCCACCGGAACGTCATCGTATACGCTTGCAAAATTGATCAATTCCTTTTCCAAGGCGGGCGCATAAACGCTCAAAGGCTTGATGGTAGATCCCGGAGAACGCTTGGTTTGCGTCGCAAAATTTTGCAGATGATTGCCTCTCTTCTCTCCCACAGCGCCCGCAACGCCAAGGATATCACCCGTGCGGCTGTCGATCACAATTAAGGCGGACTGCGCTTGCGTTCCGTCCTCTGTCTTTGGAACGCTGATGCGATCCCGATAGTAGCGCTCGACGGTTTTCTGAATCTCCTCATCCATTGCCATGTCAATGCGCAAACCGCCCGTATAAAACAGATGCGATGCCGCCGCACGGCTCATGCCATATTGCATGCAAAGATCATTGATCACATCCTCAATGACCATGTCGGTATACCATGAATTGATCCCTTCGGTTTCGTTGCTTTCATCTACGCACAGGGCGATGGGCGCTTCCTTTGCCTCCAAATATTCTTGGTCGCTGAGATACCCTTGCGCATGCATTTCGGAAAGGATCAAATTGCGGCGTGCCAAATTGTGTTCGGGATGGCGGATCGGGTTATAATAAGCAGGATTGTTGGTGATGGCGGCAATGGTTGCACATTCCGAAACCGTCAATTCACTTGGCATTTTGGAATAATAATGCTCCGATGCCGCCGCAATTCCGTTGCATTGATCCGAAAAATGGATGACATTGAGATAAAGCTCCATAATTTCACTCTTGTCAAGATTCCTTTCCAGGTCAATGGCATAAAAGATCTCCTGCAGCTTTCTTTTTGGCGTCAGTTGATCGTTTCCCGTCATGTTTTTGACCAACTGCTGGGTAATGGTAGACGCACCGAAGGTATCCGAAAACCCAAGCAGATAATTCGCGCCTGCCGCCAGCGTCCGATACCAATCCACCCCCTCATGCTCCCAAAAGCGCTTGTCCTCAATGGCAACAAACGCGTCGATCAAATCCTTGGGAATATCCCGATACTCCACATACGCTGTTTGCTTTTGTGCATATACCGATGACGTCACCTCCAAAGCCTCTCCCAGACGGTTGGTACGGTCTTGAAATTGAAACGCAAAAAATTGCGGAGAGCGCACATACGCATCCGTGCGATAAAGCGTCTCGTCCGCATATTTTTCATACATCACATGGACGTACCAAACACTTGCCAAGACAGTGGCAAGTGTCAACATTGCCAAAAACGCCGCGATGATCCACAAAGCAAGCTGCAAGCTCTGTTTTTTTGCCCTCTTTTTGATCTTCATGCTTCTCTCCGTTCTTTTTTACTCTTAACGGTATTATTTCCGCAGCGCGATGAATATAACCGCAAAATGAGGACATGCTATCATTACCCGATTTACAAAAAAATGAAAAAGGAGCAATTCTATGGATACTTCCAAGCTGTTTGCGATCTTGAGCGCGTTTTTGCTGTTGATCTGCTTAATCTTTTCGCTTACCTCTCTCACCGTTTTGCGAAATACGGTGCATGAAACCGACGCGCGTCTGGCGGATGCCGAGATTCTTATGGAATCCTTGAACGATTCCATTGCAAAGTTAAAAGAATACGATCCGTCGGTGTCGGTTTCTACCGATATCGAAAAGGATGATATTGATGCGGATATTCTCTACAACCGCTTTTCCATTAAGGAAACGGGCGGCAAAATCGGCATTTACAGCGCCGAAGGATATTTGATCCGTCTGATTGAGACCGATGTCAATACTCTCCCGCGCGCGGAGCGTGAAGCGCTGATCGTGGGCATCACCGTTAATTCCTGGAGCGAATTGATTGAGCGGATTCAAGATTACGAATAGAAAAAGTGAGCCAACACGCGTTTTTCGCGCATTGGCTCACTCTTTCTATTCAAGATCAAGATACATTTGCTCCAACTGATCCTGCTCATCCTTTTTTTCAATGAACAAAAGCATCAGCGTATAGAAGATCAGCGGATACGTGATGAACATCAAGACGTCCAGCATGCAGAACATCAGGCATGACAGGACACAGATGCCAAGATAGGTCTTATAAAGATTCGGCTTTCGCACCACTGCGCGAACCGTGCAAAAACGGTGCCACAGATATGCCAAAATACCAACAGCACCCGTGGATGCCAAAAGCTGAATCAGAGTATTATGATAGAAGAACGGATAGATCTGAATATCCCATGACGAGACAATTGCGTTATCATAAAAGCCTGCGCCAAAGACGGGATTGGATAAGAATTTTTGAATTCCCGTATTCCAAAGCTCATATCTGCCGTTATCACTGAAGCCCTGATCAAGAAAGCTTTGCAACAGTCCCATCAGCTTCTCGCGAAGGATGATCACACCGAGGATACCGATTACAATCAATCCAATCGTCAGATATCGGTTGATACGCTTGTTTCTGCCGAAGAAGCAAAGCACGGCAAGAGAAAGAAGAAGTGTTACGGCGCCAAACAGCATCGATCCCCTGCTTTGCGAAAGCACCGTACAGAAGAACTGGATCAATCCGATCACGTAAAAGATCCATCCGTGGCGGTGCGTTGCCGCGAAATAGAAGCTTGCGGGCATCAAAAACGCGATCATACCGCCGATCGTCGTCCAGACCGCCCATCCGATCACAACGTTTTCCTTTACCAAAACGCCGTTTTCGATGACAGCGCCCGAAAGATATCTGGCTATAAGCTCCAAGCAGATGACCGAGCATGCGATAAACAGACAGTACATGAAGTAATCGAATGCGCTCGCGTCAAAGCGCACGTAAAGCGCAAAGAGCGAGAAAAGGATCAGTAGCATGAGCGGAAAGGTCACAGCATACAAAAGGTTCTGCCACGTGTAGGTGGGATTGAAGGCTCCGTTCAGGCAAAGCGCCACGCACCACACACACAGGCTTAAAAAGAGTCCCTTCCAAGGAAAAGAATTGACGCGACGGCGGTTGCGGATCGCGAACAGCACACTTCCGATGAAGATCATCCCAAATCCGATCACCATCACGGTAACCGCAAGAGGCTGCATATAATATTCACGGAATTCCGTGACGTTGCCCGCATGTAAGGGAGAGACGAAAAAGACAGTACACATAAAAGGAGAAAGCGCAAAACGGAAATCATACGCAATGAGGCAAGCGACAAAAAAGCTTGCTACCATGATCAAAAAGCAGGCAAATTCGTATCCCAGAGCATTTCCGAATACTGTCAATACCAGCACGATCAACGGATACCATTTTCCGCTGTAAAACTCACGCAAACGGTCCAAAGTCGTCTTCATGCGTCCTTTTCCCCTTTCAAAATCTTCATGTTTTCTTCAAAGACTGCCGATAAGCGGTAACGCTCCAAATGCGGATAGGAGCAACTTCCCATGCCGAAATTCCGTGATTCCCAAACACGGCGCACAGCGGCGCAAAACCGATCGGTATCGTCCGGCGGATAGAGTACGGAATCATCATTCTGATGCAAATCGGTCTGCCCCTTTGTTGCAGACATCACGACGGGAAGCCCCATAGACATCGCTTCCATGACATTAAAGGGCAAGCCCTCGGAAACACTTGCCGATACATAAAGGTCGGTAACAGCGAGATACGGAAGAATCGGTTCCAGATTTCCCGGTAAGAATACGTAGGATTGGGCGTCAAGCTTTTGAATCTCCGCTTCCAGATGTTCGCGCTCCCCACCATCTCCGGGCAGCAAAAGGCGAATCGGTACACCTTCACTGTGCAAGCGTGCGGCGGCACGGATCAAAAAGATCTGATTTTTTCGTCCGCTGAGTTCTCCAACAAAGGTGCAAAGAAAATCATCCTTGTTCGGTGCATATTTTGCACGCAATTCCTCATCAAAGGCAACCTCCTCCACTTGATCGGGAATTCCCATACCGTAAAGGAAGGAGACTTCCCCGTCTGTCAAGCGATGACGGCGCGCAATTTCAAGATCCTCGGCATTCATTACCGCCAAAGCGTCGGTCTTTTTTCTCATTCTCTTTTCGAAAAACAAAAGCAGCTTGGCTTTAAGACCCTTGATCGGCTTGGAAAAGAGATATCCATGTACGACATTAAGAACTTTGGGACGCTTTCGCATACCGAACATTGCCGCGCGGATCACAAACGCCGCCAAGGTCGTATTGACGATCACGCGGTCAAAACGCTCGCGCTTTAAGATCTTTCGGATCTTTGGGATCGCCAAAAAATTGGATGGACTGAAAAAGCTTTTTGAAAACGCAATCGGAAAATCAATCCCATCCCCCGCGGTTCCCAAAAGGCGAACCTCGTAATCCTTTTTTAAAGCCTCGATATAGGGCTTATGAAAACGGCGGAGATGCGATGCCGTGGATGCGGCATACAAGAGCTTAGGCTTCATCATCGTCGTCATGATCGTTTTCCTCTATTACCACGGTATGCTGCATACGCGCGTTTTGCTTGGCTTCTTCATGCTTGTCACGTGCCGCATACTTTTCGTGGCGGTTGATCGCGCGGAACGGTGTGAGAAGCAAAATGCGAATATCCGTCCAAAAGGTCCAGTTTTCGATATAGCTGATATCCTCGTCAATGCGTGCTTCGATAGAGGTATCTCCGCGCAAGCCCTTGATTTGTGCCTGTCCCGTGATTCCGGGACGCAGGGTGTGCTTCAGCATATACAACGGGATCTCTTTTTTGAATTTTTCAACGTAAAACGGCACCTCGGGACGAGGTCCCACCAAGCTCATATCTCCCTTGAGAACATTAAAAAACTGCGGCAGCTCGTCCAAGGCAAATTTACGGATAAATGCACCAAAACGTGTTTTTCTCGGGTCTTCCTCGGTGGACCATCCCGTTTGCTGGGTGTCGTTGACACGCATGGAACGGAATTTATACATTGTAAATTCCTCGTTGTGTCTGCCCACGCGGATCTGCTTGAACAGAATCGGTCCGGGCGAAGAAATTTTGACACCGATTGCGGTAAAAAGCATGAGCGGCGACGTCAGCGCAATCATTACCAAAGAACCGATGATATCCACCGTTCTCTTAAGGAAGCGGTTGAACGCATTATCCAACGGTGTGCTTCGGATATCGACCATGGGAAGGTTACCAAGCATCGAAATCTGGCGCGGCGATTTGAAATAACCGCAAATCGCAGGCACGACCATGACCTTGGCACAGTTATTGTTGCAAATGGAAATATAGCGCGTGATCAGCTTCTTGCGCACGGTATCCAAGGCAATGACCACCTCATCGGGGCGTGTTTCCTTCAAAACGCGGTCAAGATCACCCGTGGTTCCGAGATGCTTAAGCCCATGGACGTTAAGATTTCCGATATATCCGATCACGGAATAACCGAAATGCGGATTGTCAAAGATCTCCTCAAGGTATTCGTCCGCCATCTCCTGGCTATCGGTTACAAGCAGGATGTTTTTGACGTTTTGCTTGCGAATACGCAAAGAATGCAGAATCGCCAGCATAATGATCTTCTTGGAAGAAATCGTTGTAAAGCTGATGATATTGGCAATCAGCAGCCAGCCGATGAAAAAGGAAATATTCCCTTCCGGCACGGTAAGAATCACGAGAATCGCGGCTGCTGAAAAGATCTCAACGTTTACAAGAAAAATTCTGCCCACAAAAAACAGCGGACCCTGTGTACGCATCGGCGCATAGACGTTATGATAGTTATTCAGAATAGACCCCAGCACACAGAAAACCGTGACCAGCGCGATCATACGGACAGGACCGATCGGCGTTCCGCTGAGGAAGATCAGATCGGCAACCAGATATCCCAGATACCCGACTAAGAAGTTCAGCAAAAAATCCAATAATATATCCAGATTTCTTAAAATGTTATTGTAATCTCTGTTGAGCTTTACTTTCATACGAAGGTTCCTTTCAAAAAACAAAGTTCTTCTCTTATTCTTATATATTTTATCATACTGTTTTCAAAAATGCAAGTCCATTCTTGAAAAACCACATTCACCGATGACAAAATAACTTGTTTTTCAAGAAAAAATAACCGTTTTCAAAGAAAAACGACAGCCTCTTGAAGCCACGTATGTGTGAGCGCTTCAAAAAGCTGCCGTTAATTGCCTTGTAAATTACTTATCGAATTCGATCTTCATTTGGGATGCCAGATCCTTGCGGTGCTTCTCCATCAGGCTTTGAATACGCTTAACGGGATTGAGGAGCGTACTGATGGTGGCATCGTTGTTGAGCGTATCGATCAAATATGCGACGTATTTGCACATATTGACCTCAACGTACCAAGACTTGGTTGCAAGCTCGGGACGACGGTAAACGAGGTTGGTGGTAAAGATCTTATCAAATACACCTTCTTTGGCTGCTTGATCAAACTTATCAAAGCCCTCGGTGAAAAGTCCGAAGGTTGCAAAGCAGAACACGCGGCTTGCTCCCTTATCCTTGAGCTGCTTGCAAACATCGATCATAGATTCGCCCGACGCGATCATATCGTCAACGACGATCACATCCTTTCCGTGCAGATCCTGTCCAAGGTACTCATGTGCCTCGATGGGGTTTCTGCCGTTGATGACGACGGAGTAGTTTCTTCTCTTGTAGAACATACCGATATCAAGTTCCAAGACCGAGCTGTAGTACATGCAACGTGCCATTGCGCCCTCGTCGGGAGAGACGATGACCATATGATCCTTATCGATCTGCACGTCGGGTACTGCGCGAACCAGCGCCTTGATCATTTGGTAGGTAGGACGAACATTATCAAAGCCCGACAGCGGAATTGCGTTACAAATACGGGAATCGTGTGCATCGAAGGTCAGAATGTTGGACACACCCATCGAAACCAATTCCTGCAGCATCAGCGCGCAGTCCAAGGACTCACGGCTGGATCTCTTGTGCTGTCTGCCCTCGTAAAGCATGGGCATGATCACGGTGATGCGTCTTGCCTTGCCCTCGATCGCCGCAATGATGCGCTTGAGATCCGCAAAATGATCGTCGGGACTCATCGGAACGGTCATACCGTACATCTTGTAAGTAACACCGTAGTTGAACGGATCACAAATAATATAGACATCCTTGCCTCTCATGGACTCGTGAATGATGCCCTTTGCCTCACCCGAGCCGAAACGCGGACAATCTACCGCAACCAAAAAGCTGCGATCATCCCCATGTCTGCGCCAATCCTTGAGATAGTAGTCCACCTGATCTGTAAATGCACCGCATCCGTTCATACCGATGACGGCAAGATCGCCGAATTGATTGTCTTTCATAATGAACCTCCGTTGTTTTTTTTATTTTTTACATCTATTCCCTTTTTTTCAGCGCCGAAGCGCCGCACTGACAGGTAATTTTTCGTCAGTTGAGTGTACAGAAAGTATGATATGCAGCATCCCATGCCGCACGGTCAGCCGTCGGCTCGTAATGCTTACATTCAAAGGAATCCGCAACGATGCGACGCGCGTGCTTGAGATCCTTTGCCTCCCCCGAGGACATCAGTTGCATCATCAGGTTACCGATGGCGGTTGCCTCCTCGGGACCTGCCGACACGTGCATACCGGTTGCATCCGCGGTCATTTGCGAAAGGAATCCGTCCTTTGTTCCGCCACCGACCACATGAATGACCTTTGCGTTAAGGCCGGTAATATCATTGATGGATTCGGCGGTCATGCGATATTTGAGTGCCAAGCTCTCGTAGATGCATCGAACGACCTCGCCCACGCTTTGCGGAACGTACTGTCCCGTCTTGCGGCAGTATTCGCGGATACGCTCGGGCAGATTTCCCGGAGTCGCAAAGGAAGAATCGTCGGGATTGATGAAGCATTGCAGGGGCTTACATTCGCGCGCCAAGGCTTCGAGCTGCGCAAAGCTATATTCGTTCCCCTCTCTTCTCCATTGACGTCTGGACTCCTGAATGAGCCAAAGTCCCATGATGTTTTTGAGGAATCGAATGGTTCCGTTGGCGCCGCCCTCGTTGGTAAAGTCGTATTTCGCCGCCTTTTCATCCATGCGAGGCGATTGCAGCTCGGTTCCCATAAGCGACCACGTTCCGCTGCTGATGAAGATGAAATCATCCTCCTGTGTCGGAACGGCGATGACCGCACTTGCGGTATCGTGTGACGCGACATTGAGAACGTCGGCATCGGTTTTTCCGGTCTCTTCTATCACCTGCGGCAACAGCTTTCCAACCTTGCTTCCGGGCTGTACGATCTCGCCAAAGAGTCTCTGCGGAATGCCGACTTTATCGAGAAGTTCAAAAGCGTAGTCTCTCTTTTTTGCGTCCAAAAGCGCACCTGTGGAAAGAATGGTATATTCGTTTGCCATCTTTCCCGTAAGGAAATAGTTGAGCAGATCGGGAATGTTGAGCATACGGTCGGCGCACGCTACCTTGTCGGGATCGTCGCGCAGATCGGTTGCGAGCTGGAAGATCGTGTTGAAATTCATGCACTGGATGCCCGTGACGGAGTAAAGCTCCTCAAGAGACAAAAAGCGACCGATATATGACACAACACCCTCGGTTCTGGTATCCCGATAGTGCAAAGGATTCGCGAGCATTCTGCCCTGTTTATCCAACAGTGCATAATCCACGCCCCATGTGTCAATACCGATCGAAGAAACGTTGTCCTTTTCCAGTACTGTTTTTGTGATTGACTGCTTGATCTCATGGAAAATACGCAAAATATCCCAATGCATTCTTCCGTTGACAATTACGGGATCGTTGGAAAAGCGGTGATTTTCCTTGAGGGTAAGCTTCTTTCCGTCAAAGGTGCCAACGATTCCGCGACCGCTGGATGCACCGAGATCGATTGCAAGCATTTTTTTCTCTGCCATGGCGTCCTCCTTGGGAAAATGGAAATCAAAACGATTCAAATTCTTTTTTATTATATCATACTTCCAAAGTGAGTGCATGAACTTTTTGTGAACGAATCGAGTTTATTCAACAAAAAAATGATAGCCCACCACACGGGTTGGTTATCATTTTGGGCGGAGAAGGTGGGATTTAGAACCCAAGCGTGCGCAAAATGCGGCGGTATGCCAATGTATGCGACAGCGCACGCTATAACGTAATTGCCGCAAGAGGCAATTCGCGGGGTTCTGCATCCTACTGCTTCGTAAAAAAAATGATAGCCCACCACACGGGTGGGCTATCATTTTTGGCGGAGAAGGTGGGATTTGAACCCACGCGACGCGTTAACGCCCTACGAGATTTCGAGTCACGCCTCTTCGACCACTTGAGTACTTCTCCGTATATGCTGTGGTAATGACTCGAATCGCGAACGTGAATATTATATCACATCTTTTTTCAAATTGCAAGAGTTTTTTGAAAAATCCTTAACAAATTCCAAAATTTGTTTGTGATCGCTTCTTGACACGTGCAAACCATACAATTTGTTCATTAATAATAATAGTGCGCTTGACATTTTTCCAATTTTATGCTACAATAAAATTAGTAGTGGAAACACGCGTTCCCCTCCGCTTCACAAAATTTAAACAGCGGCATATGCCGCGGGAAAGGAAAACGTTATGAAAACGACATCATGCAAGCTACTCATTGCCCTTGCCCTGTGTCTTGCAACACTCTTGACATTGGCAAGCTGCGGCGGTGTTTTGATTGAAATTCAATTCATCGTTGACGGCGAAGTCTATGAAACCGTTACCACAACGGGCAAAGACACCGTCAGAATTCCTCAAAGCCCCACCAAGGAAGGCTATGAATTCAAGGGATGGTATTGGGACCTTGACACATGGGAAGAACCCTTTACCGCGAACTCCCTTCTTGAAGTCCCCATCACCGACAACATGCGTGTCTATGCAAGATTCGTAAAAATCGGTGAAAATCCGGATGAAGAAACTCCCGACAATCAAAATCCGGACAACCAAACTCCGGATACCCCCGATCCCGATAATCCTCCTGCGGGTCTTACGCTTGACGCAGTAAAGCCCGAAATCGGAAAAGCATACCACTTGGCAATGCTTCAAACCAAGCTGAACGTGATCTCCTACATCAACGGCGAAACCAGCACCTACTACCTTGCCGGCGTTACGGATATTACGAAGGCGGTCAACGTTTACGTTGAAAACTCCAAAACCGAAAGCGGAAAGTATTACATCTTCTGCGTTGTGAACGGCGAAAGACAGTATATCAATCTGATCCGCTCCGGCAACTTCAACAATGCGGTGTACGGTGCAGAGCCGACCACTTCCTACCGTTATGACGAAACGCTGAAAACCATGGTAGGAACGCTGAATGGCGCAGAGCTTGTGATCGGTACCAACAGCGAAAAGGAATTCTACACTTTCGGCACTCGCTATCTTGACGAACCCAACTGCGTGGCACAATTTGTGCTTGCCGCAGATCAGAGTGCTGTGATTCCTCCTGCAGTAGAGCCTGAACTTCCTCTCTCCTCCATCTCCAACGTGATCAACGGAACGATTGGAAACAACTACAAGGCAGAGGGTGTTGTTGTCAATGTTAACGCACAAAGCTTTCTTTTGAAGGATGAAAGCGGTATGATCCTCGTCTACAAGGGATCCTCTTGGACGCCCGACGTTGAAATCGGAGACAAATTGAGCGTTACGGGTCCTCTTGCAACCTACGGAGGGGCTATGCAATTTGGTCCCGCAACCGAATATGAAAAGAGCGGAACCGAAACAGTTGACCATCCAGAGCCGATCCTGCTGGAAGGCAGTGCGATCGACGCTTACTCGGATCTGAACTTGATCACTCCCGAATTCGTAACGGTTCAGGGCGTGCTCAGCATTTCCGGTAATTATTACAATCTTGAATTTGAGGGCGCGGAGCTGTTGGGCTCGATCACTTATCCCGAAGCCGATGTTGCCGCGATTCTGAGTACCTTTAACGGCGTGAAATTGGAGATCACGGGCTACGTGACGGGAATTACCGGTAACGGAACCTTCCTCAACATCATGGCTTATGATATCTCCCTTGCGGAAGAGCCCGATATTCCCGATCCGAACTATATCACGATTGACGAAGTACTCGGAAACGACCTTGGCTTCTACTACAGCAGCGGCTATGTGATCGGTGTCAACGCGCAAAGCTTCCTTTTGTATGATGAGACCGCGATCATTCTGGTCTATAAGGGTGAAGGCTGGGAGTGCGATCTCTCTGTTGGCGATGCGGTTCTGGTTGGAGGAACAACGACCCAATACGGTAAAGCCGTGCAGTTTGGCGCGGATACCGAATATGAAAAAGTTTCCTCTGCTACACAGATCACCTATCCCACTCCCGAGGAATTGACCCCCGAAGAGCTGGACGTTTACGTGTCCGCGGGATCGATTTCTCCCAGATATGTAAAAATCGTTGGAACCCTGAACATTTCCAACAACAAATTCTATAATATCATTATCGAAGGCGCTTCCATTCAAGGCAGCATCTCCTATCCCACAGCGGATGACGCCGCAGCTTTGGCTGCACTCAACGGAAAAACCGTTGCGGTCACGGGATACGTGACGGGTGTTACCGGAAGCACTATGGCATATTTGAACATTCTCGCAATCGAGTTTGAGGAAGTGACCAACGCAGATCCCATCCTCCCCTTTGAAGGCTCGATTATGGATGCCAAGCATCTTCCCGACGGTCGCGTGGTCATTCTTTCCGGTGTGGTCCTCTCGATCGATACCGCATGGAGTGACGCCAACGGCAACATGACCGTTACCATCACGGACGGCGAGGACTCCATCAAGATCTATCAAACTGTTACGCAATTGAGCCTTGGCGACGTGGTTACCGTTACGGGTACGATCGGCAGTTATGCAGGCAACAGACAGATTCTTGCGGGCGCTGTGGCAGAGATCACTGACCATACCGACCCCATCCCGCCCGTTGAAATGAGCATTGCAGATGCTTTGATTACAATCGACGGCTTCCCCGTGATCGTAACAGGTACAGTCACTTCGGTTGACATTGCATGGAACGAGACCTATGGGAACATGAGCGTAACCATTACGGACGAATTTGGCAATTCCCTTTACATCTATCGCCTTTCCACGTTGGTCACCTTTGGTGACGTGATTACCGTGACCGGTAATATGGCAACCTTTAACGGTGCAAGACAGATCGCGCAGGGCGCGACGGCTCTGATCAACGAAGAAGATGAGCCGGACGATCCCGATACCGTAGAGATCTCCTCCATCAGCGACATCCGGCTCGGCACGCTTGGACAGACCTACAAGGCAGAAGGCGTTGTAGTCGGTGTCAATGCGCAAAGCTTCCTGCTCAAGGACACAAGCGGCATGATGCTGGTCTACAAGGGCTCTTCCTGGACTCCCGACGTTGCAATTGGCGACAAGCTGACCGTAACGGGTCCTCTGGCAACCTATGGAAATGCGATGCAATTCGGTGCGGACAGCGTTTATGAAAAGAACGGCACCGAAGCAGTGACGCAACCTACTCCCGAAGAGCTGGATGCGGCAGGCATGGATCGCTTCGCGTTTGAAAACCCGATTCTTCCCACTTACGTTACCGTTACGGGTGTGTTGAGCATTTCCAACGGCTATTACAACCTCACGGTTGAGGGCGCAACACTGATCGGCAGTATCTCCTATCCTCTTTCGGATGATGTCACGGCTCTCACAGAACTCAATGGAAAAACCGTTACGGTCACGGGATATGTGACGGGTGTTACGGGCAGTGGTAACTTCCTCAATTTGATGGTTATCTCCATCAACGGCACGACCACCGGCGGTGATGACAACACCGATATCGTTACAGAGCCCGTTGAAAACGTTGCTTACAAGCTCTTCCTTGAGCAGAACACCCTTAGAAAGACCCTGTACGCAACCGCGGCTCTCGATCAGGGCAAATTTATCGTAGGTGACATTGATCCTACCAAGGGTCTGGACTTCTATGCAGAAAAGGTGGAGGGCGGCTACAAGTTCTACACCACTATCAACGATGCAAAGATGTATCTGCACGCACACACCGAGGAAAAAGAAGATGGCAAGATCAGCAAATTCATCGGTTATGCTGCTGAATCCGAC
>JAZQXI010000078.1:0-17193 GCA_045632805.1 Eubacteriales bacterium
CCACACCCCTTCAAAACTTTCACCACATTTATACAGCACCCTCGAAGGAATGCATTTCAAACCATTCCCCCGAGGGTGCTCTGCGTTTTGGTGAAAGCTCTCGTGCAGTACAGCGTCTCTGACGTTCAAACTTTAGAGCGCTGACAGAACATTAGCTCCCGCAAGCGGCTGGGTTCCACCACCGCCATCCGCTCACAAAAGTTAGTTTGACAATGGAAAACTACGTTTGCCTCTCCCTCTGATGAGAAAGGCGCCGGGCGCCGAGAGGGCGCTAATAAAAACGCTCACAAAAGTTAGTTTGCCTACGGAACAACGCGGAATGTATGTCCATTCCGCACTTCGCATTCCGCATTCCTAATTCCGCATTCCGCACTGATCACACCGATGCCATGCGTTTGGAGGCACGGCGGCTGTATTCGGTGGGAGTCAATCCGACACGCGCTTTAAAGACCTTGGAGAAATAATTGACCGAGGAAAAACCAAGTGCATCTGCAATTTCGGTAAAGCTTTTCGAGCTTTTGGCAATGAGGCGCTTGGCTTCGGCAATCTTCAAATCAATAAAATAATCCATTAGACTCTGATCGGTCTCGCGTCGGAACTTGCGCAACAAACCCGTTTGACTCACGCCGAAATGCGCACAGACCTCTGCCAAGGTCAGCTTTTGGGAAATATGCTCGGCAAGATATGCTTTCACGCGCTCGGTAAGCTGGCTTGTATCGATAAAGGCATTGACCTTTTGCGATTCATCAAGGAGCAGATCAATGTGAGAGAGGCGGCAGTACACGATGGACAAAAAGCGCTCCAAGGAAGACACGATAAAGCCCAACACCGCGTCGGGAACGTTTTCTTTGATGTGATACCCGCGGAGTCCTTCATCCTCACGGTAAGGCTCGCAAATACGCGTCGCGGTTTTAATCAGATCATAGAGTGTGGAGCTTTCCTCCTCGTAAAGCGCGAGCGGTTCTTTACCAAAGGTCTCCATCGCGGGCGAATCACACACAAAGCTGATCAACGCATAGCGCACATGCTCGCTGTCCCATTGATAGCTTGAAGAACACGCCTTGGGACGGTAAAACATCATCCCCGCCTCGATCGGATAGGTGGCATCCTCGGTGGTATAACTTCCACTCCCCTCAAGCACCAAAAGAATTTGCGAAAAGTTATAATTTTCCCAATAGGGTTCCTTGATCGGGTTATGCGAAAAGACAAATGCCGCCACAAGCGAGGAAACCTCAAATGCTTTTTTACTTTGCAAGGGATTGAAATGATAGGATTGATCGATCTCCATGCGCTTACCTCCCATATGTTCAATTCCCTTTTATTATAGTCCATCCGCTACGCTTTGTCAAGGAAAAATGGTTGGATTTTACTCATTTTCTTGCTTTTTGGAAAGATTTTACCAAAAATATGCAGGATTTGCTCTTGCTTTTCACGCTCTTTTCCTGTAAGATAAAAGTGAACACTACCGAATGTTTGAAATCGGTCAAATATATGAAATAAAAGGAGAATCTACCATGGAAAAGAAGCTTTCTGTTGGCGTCATCGGTCTGTCAATGGGCAGACACCATCTCAAGGGTCTGGTTGACCGCAACATCGACGTCGCTGCGATCTGCGACAACAACCCCGAAAAGCTCAAAGCTGAGGGAGATCTGCACAATATCCCCGAGGAAAAGAGATTTACCGATTGGCGTGATCTGTTGAAGCTGGACGGTATGAACGCCGTACTGATCATCACTCCCGACCAGCTCCACCGCGAGATGTCGATCGCGTTCCTGGAAGCAGGCAAGCACGTTATGTGCGAAAAGCCCCTTGCAATCGTTCGCGAGGATCTGGATGCCATTGTTAAGGCTGCTGAAAAGGCAAACACCGTATTTATGGTCGGTCAGATCTGCCGCTTTACTCCTGCGTTTGTCAAAGCAAAGGAGCTGGTAGACGCGGGCACGATTGGTGAGCTTTACTACATGGAGTCCGAATACGCGCACGACTATGCAAAGATCATGCATGACTGGCGTGCAGACCCGAATCGCCACGGTGTCGTGGGCGGCGGCTGTCATGCCGTTGACCTGCTCCGTTGGTTTGGAGGCGACGTGCAGGAGGTCTTTGCGTACGGTACACATCTGCTCCTTCCCACCGCTCCCTACAACGATGCTACCATCGCTGTAATGAAGTGGTCGGATCGTCTGATGGGCAAGGTCTTTGTTTCCACGGGCTGTAAGCGTCCCTACACCATGCGCACCCAGCTTTGGGGTACCAAGGGTACGATCCTTTGCGACAATACCTCCGATACCATGCAGCTCTTCACCCTCGGTGAGGATGGAATTTCTGTCAAACCCGAGCCCGAGATCATTCCCGTTGACATCAACAACCATAACGTATGCCACGAGTTTGACGTTTTTGCCGATCACATCCTCAACGGTACTCCCGTCAGCATGACCGCCGAGGAGGGTGCTAAGACCGTTGCTACCTGTATGGCAATTGTGGAATCCTCCACCACGGGCAAGCCTGTCGTTCCCAACTATAATTTCTGCTGATCTCTTGATTTTTGCAAGACCGTGTGTTATGATAAAAACAGCACACGGTCTTTTTGGACTCCAAGGAGGTTTTTTATGAGAGCCGGCTTTTATGAATGCGATATCACTCCGCCCCTGGGAGGGCACATGCCGGGCTATTATCGCCCCAACGCCGCCATGGACGTATTTGAGCGTCTCTACGCCAAAGCACTGGTGGTGGAAGATCAAGGCAATTATGCCGCGATCCTGGCACTGGATACCTGTGAATACGTCGATGCGATGACTCCTATTGTAGAAGAGCGCGTGCGCTCCTATACGGGGATCCCCGCGCATTCACTCTGCCTACACGTAGTACATACCCACAAGGGTGCGCCCGTGGAGGATGCGCACTGGGTGGGACAGTATGCGGACGAGGCATACCGTGACGTCTATTTCCGTCTCGCCGCCGATGCGATCATTCTCGCTTACAAGAGGATGGTCGAGGTCGTGGCGGTGTTTGGTTGCGGTCGTGTGGACGGCGTTGCCTTTAACCGTAATTACGTGTTGGAAAGTGGAAAAGTCGTTTCCTTTGGTCCGGGCAACGAAGCATGCGCGCGAATGTTGGCAGGGACCGACCCAAGTCTCCCTGTGATGACCTTTTTGCATGACGGTAAACCCATTGGTTCGCTCGTTTCCTTTGCCTGTCATCAGGATTGCACGGGATACGAGGTCAACGGATACTCGGGAGACTATTCCTCGATCCTTTCCAAAGAGCTTAAGCGAGAATACGGAGAGGACTTTGTCAGTCTCTTTATGATCGGAACAGCGGGAGATATCAACCACATCAATCCCGACCGCTCGGTTCAACGTCCGCCCTTCTACTACCGTGAGATCGGTAAAAAGATTGCTGCGGAAATGAAGCGTGTCATAAAGGACTCCAAGCCCGTTGGCAGCGGAGTCAAGGTCATCAAGGAGTCGATTGAGTTGGGACTGCGCCAAGCGGACAACGATTACACCAAGCATCAGCTTGCCAAATGGCTCCAAAACGACGGAACTCTGATGCGAGTACGTAATCTTGCCTACTACAACGCGATGAATCATGCGACAAGCGACACGCTGATCTTGCAAGTGATCCGCATTGGTAACACCTGCATCTACGTATATCCCGGTGAGATCTATGTTAACTTCGGCTTGCGTATCAAGCAAGAGACCGCCTTCCCCAACTGCTTCGTCATCGAAAACAGCAATTGCTTTGGCGGATACATCCCTACTCCCGAAGCGTTCTCCAAAGAATCCGATCTCTATGAGACCGCGCTCTGCTTTGGCAGCCGTCACGTACCCGAGGCGGGGGATCTGATGACCGAGCGCCTGCTGCAGATGGGCGAGAAGCTAAACGAATCATCATTCTAACAAAAAGAGGCTGTCTCAAATTGCCTTTTGAGACAGCCTCTTTTTGTTATTCGAATTCGCCCTTCGGCATCGTTTTCTTCAACACGCGAAGCATAAAGAAGAGTGAAAGAACCAAGCTCATCAATTCCGCGATCGGGAACGCCCACCAAACCAGATCCACGTTTCCCGCAAGAGAAAGCAGGATGGACACGGGGATCAGCACCACCAACTGGCGTCCTACACTGGTGATCAAGCTGTAAATGCTCTTACCGAGTGCTTGGCACACGCAGGAGGTGATGATACAGAAGCCCGCGAAAATAAAGCTGAGACTGATGATGCGGAGCGCGACACGTCCGATCGCAAGCATCTCCTCGTTGGCATTAAAGATGGAAAGGAGCGCATCCGGAAAGATCTGGAACACGGCAAAGCCGAGCAGCATATACGCCACCGCGCACACTCCCGAGAGCTTGACGGTTCCAATGACACGATCACGCCGACGCGCACCGTAGTTATACGCAATGATCGGCACCATACCGTTATTCAGTCCAAATACGGGCATGAAGATAAAGCTCTGAAGCTTGAAGTAAATTCCGAACACGTTCATCGCGGTAACGCCGACGCTCGGAAACATGATCAAGACCTTGTTCATACAGAAGGTCATCAACGATCCGATCGCCTGCATCAGAACAGAGGGGATACCAATGACAAGCATCTCCCAAAGCAGATGCCAATCGGGGAGCAGACTTTTCAGCTTGAGTGTGATCTCCTTGTTGAACTGAACGTTCAAAAAGATCGAGATCGCGCCTGCGAAGAGCTGACCGATGACCGTTGCAATCGCGGCACCCGTGACGCCCATCGCGGGAAGTCCGAACCAACCGAAAATGAGGATGGGGTCAAGGATGATGTTGATCACAGCACCGCTTCCCTGCACCACCATGCTCAAGATACTCTTTCCCGTTGCCTGCAAAAGACGCTCGCCCGTGACCTGAATGAACACGCCGACAGAACCGATGCAGATAACGGAAAGATAATCGACGCCGTATTGTACGATCCCCGCATCATTCCCTGCCTGCAGAGCCACATAAGGATGCACAGCAAACAAGCCGATGAGTAAAAAGAACGCATAACCGCAAAGGGTCAGAAAATACCCCTGCCCGGCTATCTTGTCGGCACGGTCAAAGTCCTTTTGCCCCAGTGAGCGTGAGAGCAATGCGTTCATACCCACGGCAAGACCGACCGCCACAGCGATCATCAGGTTTTGCATGGGGAACGCCAACGTCAGTGCAGCCGTTCCTTCCACATTGTTGTAAGCCGCGACGAAGATCGAGTCTACGATGTTATAAAGCGCCTGCACCAGCATCGAGATGATGATGGGAACAGACATCGAAAACAAAAGCTTTGGGATGGGCATCGTTCCCATCTTATTTTCTCTTGCCGCAGATGTATTGAAGGTTTCTTCCATTTGATTCGTTTCCTATCCGTATTTTTGCAAACATTCTTTACTATTCTATCATAAACTATGATCCGTGTCAAGCATACCTATCCGTTTTTCACAAAAAACTCAAAAAAGCCTCAAAAAAACAGATCGAAGTGCCGAATTTCCAAAAAAACGAAAAAATGCTTGCGAAAGTGACAAAAAGGGAATATAATATTATTTTGTTCAATCATTTTTATCTTTTCAAAGAAAGGGGATCTTACATATGAAGATCTTTCAGCCAAAGCTCATTGAATCCCTCAAGGGGTACACGGGCAAGCAATTGGTCAGCGATCTGATTGCGGGCTTGATCGTCGCCATCATCGCGCTCCCGCTCTCCATCGCACTCGCCATCGCATCGGGTGCCGACCCCGAGCAGGGACTTTATACCGCCATCGTGGCCGGATTTGTCATCGCTCTCCTTGGCGGCAGCCGCGTCAACATCTCAGGCCCCACCGCCGCGTTCGCCACCATCGTCGCGGGCATCATCACGCAAAACGGAATCGGCGGACTCTACGTTGCCACGATTATGGCAGGTATCATCCTCATTTTGATGGGTGTGCTTCGTCTCGGTACACTGATCAAGTACATTCCGCACACCATCACCACAGGCTTTACCTCGGGAATTGCCGTGACCATTGTCATCGGTCAAATCAAGGATTTTCTGGGATTGACCTTTGCAAAAGGCACCAATCCTGTGGAAGCGATCGAAAAGCTGGAAGCCATCGGGCACTTCATTACCACCGTCAACTGGTGGGCGGTCCTGGTCGGTGTTGTCGGTCTTGCCATTCTCATCGTCTGACCCAAGATCAGCAAAAAAATCCCGGGATCTCTCATCGCGGTTCTGGTCGGTGCCGCTCTTGTGATCCTCTTGGAGCAGTTTGGTATTGAGGTTATGACCATTGAAAAGATCTTCCATCTTTCCGAGAAGGAAAACTTGATGCTCGGTTTCTCGGATTTCAGCTCCTTTGATTGGAGCATGATCCCCGCGCTCATACCCTCTGCCTTTACCATTGCGATCCTTGCCGCCATTGAGTCGCTGCTCTCCTGTGTTGTCTCGGATGAGATGATCAAGGACCGTCACAACTCCAACACCGAGCTCATCGCGCAAGGCGCGGGCAACATTTTCTCGGGCCTCTTCCGCGGGATCCCCGCCACGGGCGCCATTGCTCGCACCGCCGCAAACGTCAAAAACGGCGGTCGCTCCCCCATCTCGGGCATGGTTCACGCCGTTGTGCTTCTTCTCGTCCTTCTGTTCCTGATCCCCTACGCGGGTTACATTCCGATGCCCATCATTGCCTCGATCCTCTTTATCGTGGCGTACAATATGTGCGAGTGGAGACAGTTCGTCAAGATCTGTAAGACCGCGCCTAAAACCGACATCCTCGTTCTCGTTACGACCTTTGTTCTGACCGTTGTATTTGACCTTGTGGTCGCCATTGCCGTCGGCATGGTGCTTGCCGTTGTACTCTTTATGAAGCGCATGGCAGACGTGACCCACATCCGTGCTTGGAACGACGACGAATTTTTGGCATCTCACGACAACCAACGCCTCAAGGATATTCCCACGGGGACTGCCGTATTTGAGATCGAAGGTCCGATGTTCTTCGCCTCTGCCGACAAGTTCAACGCGCTCCCCATCAAAGAGGACACGCGCGTGATGATCCTGCGTATGCGTGATGTTCCGCTTCTGGATGCCAGCGGTACTAAGCACCTGTTTGCGATCCTCAAAAGCTGTGAAGCGAGTGGCAGAATCCTGCTCATCTCTCACGCCAATGAGCAACCCATGCAAGTCATGCGCCGCGCAGGCTTTGTGGATGCCGTTGGAGAGGAAAACTTCCTTTCCAACATCGATGAAGCACTTGCAAAAGCTGAAGAGATTTGTGAAAAAGAATAAGGATACGTTTTTGGGGGAGATCTTTGGTTTTTTGTGGGGGAACTTTTGAAAAAGTTCCCCCACACCCCCTCAAAACTTTCACCACTTTTTTAGGTGACCCACCAAAGGAACTGCTTACATAGTGGTTCCTTTTTTCATGCTCTGCGCTTGGTGAAACCCGAAATGCAGTACAGATTCCCGCACGCTGTCACTTTAGAGCGCAGACGGTAGAATAGCTCCCGCTACCACTTTGGTTCCGCCACCCAAAGTGGTCACGAAAGTTAGTTTCCCAATAGGAAACAACTTTTGCCTCTCCCCTTTGGGGGAGGTGGTTTGAGCGATAGCGAGAACTGGAGAGGGCGAAATCGCTATCGGTTTTCCACGCCCTCTCCCCCGCCTTGCGGCGGTACCTCTCCAAAAGGGAGAGGCTTGGGAGTTCTTCTCCCCATCGAATCAACTTTCGTGAGCGCGTGCGGCGGGATTGCGTCAGCAATCCTGACCCCAACGCGCTCGCGGGAACTATCATTCCGTCAACGCTCTAAAGTCCAAAATCAAGCAGAATCTGTACTGCACAAAGGTTTTCACCAAAACGCAGAGCATAAAAAAAGGAAGCGCTGTGTCAGCGATTCCAAGCGAGGGCGCATATAAAAAGGTGGTGAAAGTTCTTGGAGAGGTTTGGAGAACCTTCTTTCAAGAAGGTTCTCCAAAAAACATCTCTTTCAAGAACTTTTCCCCAAAAAAGCCTTCAAAATCCCCGTTCTCTAATCCTTCGGCTTTCCTTTTGCGATCAAGCAAGCGAGGTAACCGAATACAAGAGCGGCGGCGATACCACCGGAGGCGGCACTAAGACCTCCTGTAAGAGCGCCGAGGAGCCCCTTTTGATCCACCGCTTCGCGCACGCCTTTGCTGATCAAGTATCCAAAGCCCGTCAGAGGAGTGGTCGCTCCCGCGCCCGCAAACTGTACCAACGGTTCGTAGACTCCGATCGCTCCAAGGATCACTCCCGCCACTACGTAAATTACGAGGATTCGCGCTGGGGTGAGCTTTGTGCGGTCGATCAGGATTTGCGCGATCACACACAGAACACCGCCCGTGATAAACGCCCAAAGATAGTTCCAAATACCGTTCATTTTTATCTCTCCTTTTCGATCTCCGAGGTCAATTCCAACAGATGCGCCACGGCGGGAATACTCTCGCCTTGCTTGATGCTGTCGGGGCTCATCATCGCGCCCGTAGCAAGAAAGAGCATGCGCCGAATTTCCCCTTTTTGCAAACGCGGAACAAAGTGCGACGCCATGACCACAGCCGAGCATCCGCATCCCGATCCGCCCCCATGGACATCCTGCCGTTTTCTCTCATAGATCAATTGTCCGCAATCGGTGTAATGCTCCAAAGGCATCCCCTCGGCACACATCAACTCACGCAAGATCGCTCCGCCCTCAAAGCCAAGGTCGCCCGTAACGATCCAATCGTAGTCTTGGGGAGACTCTCCCGTATCACGGAAAAAGCGCAAAAGCGTGTCCGCCGCAGCAGGAGCCATTGCCGCCCCCATGTTGTTGGCATCGTTAACGCCTTTTTCCATTGCTTTCCCTGCCATACCGCGCGTGATCCTGACCCTTGAAGTCGGATTTTCGTCGGCACGTCCGACCAAAAACGCGCCCGCTCCCGTCACCGTCCACTGCGCCGTTGGCGGTCGTTGTGAGCCGTATTCGATCGGCGTGCGGTACTGACGCTCGGCGGAACAATAATGCGAGGAGGTCACAATGCCGCACTGATGCAACTCTCCGCCCGTCACCGCCAAGGATGCCAGCAAAAGCCCCTCCGCGCATGTCGAGCATGCACCGTACAACCCGAAATACGGAATATCGAATCCCAAAAGTCCATAGGCAGAGCCTACGCATTGATTCAGCAGATCCCCTGCGAACAGCGCGTCCACGTCACGGTCGCGGATGCCAAGCTTTGCCATTACCGTGTTGAATGCCACCCGCTGCATTTCACTCTCGGCACTCTCCCACGTTCGCATTCCAAAACGCCCGTCCGGGTCACACAGATCAAACGAGCCGCCAAGCGGTCCGTCCGCCTCCTTTTTTCCAACCGCCGAGGCGCTTGCAAGAATACAGGCGTTCAAGCGATATGCTCCCTGTCCCATTTTTTCGCCTCCCTTTTTTGGCGATAGTATGCGTAAACGAACCCAAAAATATACCGTTCTTTTCAAAAACACAAAAAAATCGGCACATCTTGATTTTTCGAACATCCCTTGACACAAAATATCGAAAAAAATCCAAAAAAATCATGCAAAATTCATTGACAAGTATTTTTTTATATGTTATACTTATAATTGGATATTTAGCGGAGCCGTATCCGCTTTACACATACTCGAAAGCACCAAAAACGTGTTTTTTTACGAGTCAGAGTCGCAAAAAACGAAGAGAAGAGAAAAGAAAGGATTGGAACATCATGAAAAAAAGATTGCTTGCGCTGATCATGGCAGGTATGTTGACCGCATCGATGGCTTCCTGCGTGTCTACGGGAAGTCAGGATACCACGGGAGGCGGCGAAAATAAAAATCCCGTTATTACCACAGGCGGCGAGGATGACAAGAAAAATCCCGCTGCAACTTGGAAGGACGTAGACAAGACCCTTTACACCTTTGAAAAAGCAGAGCTTCGCGCTGAGGCAAAGGCAACGGGACAGTTGCTTTTGACACTGGATGCCGAAAGCGAATTGCACTGCACCAAGCAAAGCGCAGAGTGGAGCTACGTAGAGTGCAACGGACAAACCGGTTACGTTTCCAACAAGTCGATCACCGATGTTGACCTGCTTGCAAAAACCTTTGAAACAGTCGAGGGCGGCAAAAAGACCATGTATGCCACCGCCAAGCTCAACGTCCGTCTCTACCCCGCTTCCGACACAGAGCTTGCAGTTTCCAAGGTGATGGCGAGTCTTGATTGGAACGACGAGGTTACCGTTATTTCCAACAACGGCGAATGGAGCCGCATCGAGATCGAGATCAACGGCAAAACCGAGTATTATTTCGTTTCCTCCGAGTATCTCGATTCCGAAAAGCAGATCGACCCCAACGACAAGTCTCAGTGGGAGGATCTGTTTAATGACTGCGATCCCACCTACGTTCGCTACACCGACGGAAGCGTAAACCTCAGAGAGGCACCCTCCCTGCACACATCCGTTAAATACATCACGCTGGATCCCGACACCAAGGTCACGGTTCTTGCAGTCGGACAAGTCACAACCGACAGCAACTGGAGTTATGTCAAGGTGGAAATTCAGCCCGAAAAAGAAGGCGACGGTATCACTTACGAAACAGGCTATATCAATTCCCGCTATTTGATGAAGCAGCCCAGCACCGCACCCGTAACGCTTGACAGCGTGTTAGAGCTTTACCCCGAATTCCAAAAGCTGGCTACTGAAAAGACTATGTACGCAACGCAGGGCGTATACTTCCGCTCTAACCCCACCACCTTTAAAAAGGCTGACACCGCCAACAAGGTTGGAACGCTTCAGGCGAAGGAAGCCGTTACCGTTGTGGCGGCAGGCGTTTACGGCGAATACAACTGCCTTGTATTCAAGTATAAGGTAGATGACAAGGATGGCTTCTATTTCATCCTCTCCGATTACCTGACCACCTCTTCCGACGGTACACCCATGGTCACCCTCGACACCTTGACGCTGAAATATCCCAACTTCACTCTACTCTCCGCTCCCAAGACCGGTAAGGTAACCACCACCAAGGCAAACTGCTATTTGACTCCTCAAAACGCAGAAACGGTTCCGCTGGTTCTGGAGCAGAATCAGTCCGTTAAGATCGTGGCAGAGGAAACCGGCACGTCTGCCGCTTGGTATGTCATTCAAACCGAATCAGGTGAACTCTACTTTGTGAACAGAGGCTGCATCGACTAATTCATTCACCAATCCCCGCTCCGAGCGTCACTGCTCGGAGCGGGTTTTTGTACTAAAATTGAGGGGGCTTTTTTGTACAAAACGCACCTTGACAAATTTCTGTACAACCGATATAATGAAAAGGAAGTGTTTTTCAAATATTCAAACCAAAGGAGCATTGTTATGAAACGAAACCAATGGCTGAAAAATTTGCTTCTCATTCTGTTGTGCTGTTTGACGGTCGTGCAAACCGCATGCACACCGCCGCTTGACACCACAAGCACAACTTCCCCCGAAGAAAATCCCCCCGCTGATTCTCCCGAGGAAAAGCCCTCAAAAGAGAAACCTGTTGTTTTGAAAACAGGCGGGATGCTCAATGATGCCCGTTACACAGACTCAGAATTCTACCTGACCACCAAGGACGGCACCGAATGCCGCTTGACTCTGGACGGAAAGAACGGCTGGCGCTTGCAGGCATTGGATCCCGATGTTTTGCGCAGCGGTTACATCGCCTTTGAGGACGTTGGCGCGGCACAATCTCTTGCCAAATACATGGGCGAGGACTACAATACGGCGCACTCCCCTCTTACCGTCACGCACTCGGAGAACGCCGTTACCGTTCGCGGCAAGGACATTGACACCTATGTCACCATTCAGATCGGTGCAAGCTTCAACATCTCCTTCCACGGCAAAAATGACGACGTTCTGATGAACGTCTCCTACATCTCGGCGTACGGTAAAATCGTCACCATGCGCGGCAAGCTCACCCCCGACGAAGCCGTTGTTGGCGGCGGTCAGCGCTTTGATGCGGTCAATCGTCGCAACACCTCGATGAAGCTCTATACCTACGATGCCTACAACGCCGACGGCGGCAAAGGCACGTACGTTGCCATCCCCCTCTTTGCTACCTCGCGCGGCGGCGGTATGTTCATTAACCGCTATGAAACGATGACCGCAGAGTTTGACAAAACCAACGTCAACGAGTGGTCGATCAAGCTTGAAAACGATCTGATGGACGCATATTTCTATGCCGACGGGGCGATCTCCGACGTTCTCCACGCTTACACCGACCTCACGGGTCACGCCACCCTCCCCGAGGAATGGGGACAAGGTGTGCTTGTCTGCCGCTATTCTCCCGACTTCCAAAAGCTGGACGTAGATCAAAAAGTCTACAGCGCTTTGGAGGAGATCCCCGGATATGAGTCACTTTACGCCGATAACAAAAAGACTACGCTTGCAAAGGATGCCACCTTAAATGACAAGCAGTATCTTTACAACTCCTCGGGACGCACGCAGTATTACTACCTCGACGGTCAGTTTATCCGCGTCAGCCCCAAGGGCAACCCGAACGGTTCCGGTGTGCGCGAGGTTGTGGAAGGCTTGATCGGTGCGGGTATGAAACCCACTGCTGTGATGTTGGAGGCATTTCCTTGGACATCAATCGGCAACAATTCCGAAAACGAGCAAGAGCTTAAAAACATTATCGCGTGGCTTGACTCCCTTGGCATCAAAACGATGCTCTACATGGCAGTTGCCGGTATTGGAACATCTTTTGACGGGTACAAGTCGGAATATTATCTCACCGCCACCGTAAACGGCGAGGTAACCTCGGCAATTCCCAAGGTGGACAAATCCGAAAATCCCGACGCGGCAGGCTCCCGAACACAACGGTATCTTGACATCACCAATCCCGAAGCGGTGGAGTGGTATCTGGATTCGATGTGGGCAAAGCTGCTTGAGTTTGGCATCGACGGCATCAAAATCGACTTCTGTGAGACCATGCCCAACGAGGGAACCTATCCCAACGGCATGACGCTTAAATACAATTGGTACAATTCCACCCTGTTCGCCTCTGAAGGTGACACCATCCATCATGCTTACTCGACCTACTTCATCTCCCTCTTCTATCGCAGCATGCTGGAGCAAAAGGCGGCTAAGAATATTGACGACGGCTTTGTGGTTCTTTCGCGCGGTGGCGGAATCGGTTCTCAGCGCAGCCCTTACATGTGGGCAGGCGACCAGACCCGTATCTTCCACAACCTCAGCACGCAGCTCATCGCAATGCTGACCTCGGGCGCGTCGGGAATCCCCTTTATGACCTACGACATGGCAGGATACGCCTATAGCTCAACAGGCGGATACTTTAAGGAAGGCGCACTGGAGCTGGAATCCGAGGTCTTTACCCGCTCGATCCAGTACACGGCGTTTACCTCGGTCATTCAGACACACGGTGACGTTCGCCACCTCTATCAGCTCACCGAGGAAGCACAGCGCATCTCCGCGTCGTACACGACCATTCACAACGAGCTGATGCCCTACATCCGCAAGATCTCGCACTTGGCGTGCGATACGGGCATGCCGATGACACGCGCGATGATCCTTTACGTACCAAACGACAAGAACGTCTATGACATCGATGACGAATACATGTTTGGCGATGCGCTTCTCGTAGCACCGATTTTGACCGAAGCAACCACATCCCGCGAGGTCTATCTGCCGGAAGGCACTTGGATCGATCTGCTTAGCGGCGAGAAATACGAAGTGGGCGCCAGCGGAAAAACCTTGACCGTAAACGCGACAATGGAACAGATCCCCGTATTCCTCAATGCAAATAGCGCCGATGCACAGTCGCTCCTCTCCGTCTTTAACGGTGAGACATGGCAAGACATCAACGGGGGTCACGCGATCACTTTAGGATAAAAAACATCTTTATGGGGAAGCTGAAAAAAGTTTCCCCATTCCTTTTTTAGCTTTTTTTGCATTTGATACACCCCTTTTTGGCTTGTGATGCAAAAGCCAAAAATACACAAAAGAAAGCAGAAAATACATAGCAAGTGCATACAAAACATGATATAATGAAGTCAACCATTAAAAAAAGGAGCTTGATCATGAAAAAACGTTTGTTAAAATCCATGCTTCTCATGCCTTTGTGCTGCTTAACCGCTTTGCAGTGCGCCTGCGCCTCCCCTTCTGACACCACCGGAACAACCTCTTCCAATCCCCCCGATTCCTCCGGCGGTAACCCCATTAAGGAAGCCACTGTTTTGGAAACGGGTGCGGTGCTGAGCGACGCGCGTTATACCGACTCGGAATTCTACTTTACCACCAAGGAAGGCACCGAATGTCGCCTAACGCTGGACGGAGAACACGGCTGGCGCTTGCAGGCACTTGATCCCAAGCTTGCGGGCGGCGGATACGCTTCCTTTAACGACGTGGGAGCGGCGCAATCCTTATCAAAATATCTCGGTGAGGAGTACAATCAAACGCATGCTCCCTTCACGGTTTCCCAAACAGAAAACACCGTGACTCTTCGTGGAGAAAGCATTGAGAGCTACGTCACGCTGGAGGTTGGCAACACCTTTGATCTCGCCTTCCACCAAAAGAGCGGCGAGATTTTGATGAACGTTTCCTATATTTCCGCATATGGCAAAACCGTAACATTGCGCGGAGATCTTACACCTGACGAGGCAGTTGTGGGCGGCGGTCAGCGATTTGACAGTGTCAATCGCCGCAATACTTCGATGAAGCTCTATACCTACGATGCCTACAACGCCGACGGCGGCAAGGGTACGTACGTTGCCATTCCGCTCTTTGCCACCACGCGCGGCGGCGGTATGTTCATCAACCGCTACGAAACCATGACCGCGGAGTTTGACCGCACCAACCCCAACGAATGGTCGGTCAAGCTGCAAAACGACCTGATGGACGCGTACTTCTACGCGGACGGTTCCATCTCCGACGTGCTTCAATCCTATACCGACCTTACGGGATGCGCCACGCTTCCCGCGGAATGGAGCCAGGGCGTTTTGATCTGCCGCCGTTCTCCCGATTTTCTGACCCTTGAGGGCGAGCAAAAGATTTATAACTCGCTTGAGGAAATTCCCGGTTACGAATCCCTTTATACCGACAATAAAAAAACCACGCTCGCCAAAGACGTAACACTCGAAAACGGTCAACGTATTTTTAACGCTTCCGGAAGAATAGAATATTACTATCTCGACGGTCAATTTATCCTCACCACGAAAAACGGAAACCCCGGCGGATACGGTGTGCGCGAGGTTGTAGAAGGCTTGATCGGCGCGGGCATGACTCCCTCGGCTGTCATTCTTGAGCCCTTCCCCTGGACGTCCGTCAGCAACTCTCCACAAAAGCTTCAGGATCTCAAGGACATCGTTGATTGGCTGGACACGCTCAACATCAAAACCATGCTGTATATGTCGGTTGGCCGCCCCGCAAGCGACTTCAGCGGCTTCCGAAACAACTACTACCTCACCGCGGACATCAACGGCAAAACGACCAATCTCATTCCCCGATTGGGAAAATCCGACAATCCTGACGCGGCAGGCTCCAACGCTCAGCGCTATCTCGACATCACCAATCCCCGCGCGGTGGAGTGGTATCTGAACTCGGTCTGGAGCTTTCTGCTGAGTCTTGGCGTGGACGGCATTAAGATCGATTTCTGCGAGACCCTGCCAAACGAAGGAACCTACGAAAACGGCACCACCGTCAAGTACAACTTCCATGACAGAAGCGTTTTTGGCAACGACGGTGACACTATCCACCATGCCTATTCCAGCTACTTTATTTCTCTGTTCCACAAGAGCATGCTGGAGCAAAAGGCGGCAAAGAACATTGACGACGGTTTTGTCGTTCTCTCGCGTGGCGGCGGAATCGGTTCCCAGCGCAATCCCTACATGTGGGCGGGCGACCAGACCAGAACGGTACAAAACCTCAGCACACAGCTCATCGCGATCCTCTCCTCCGGCACATCGTGCATTCCCTTTATGACCTACGATATGGCGGGATACGCCTACAGCAAAAGCTGCGGCTATTTTGAGGACGGCGCATTGGAGCTGGAATCCGAGGTCTTTATCCGTTCGATCCAGTACACAGCGTTTACCTCGGTCATCCAGACCCACGGCGATGTCCGTCATCTCTATGAGCTGACCGAGGAGGCACAGCGCATCTCCGCGTCGTACACGACCATTCACAACGAGCTGATGCCTTATATCCGTAAGATCTCACAAGAAGCTTGCGATACGGGTATGCCCATGAACCGTCACCTCATCCTCTTTGCGCCCAAGGATACAAACGTTTATGACATCAACGACGAGTTTATGCTTGGTGACGCACTTCTGATCGCTCCGATTTTGACCGAAAACACCACCTCCCGCGAGGTTTATCTGCCCGAGGGCAAGTGGATCGATCTGATCAGCGGTGAAGTACACGAGGTTGGAGAGGGCGGAAAGACCCTTTCGATGAACCTGACGCGGGAGCAGATCCCCGTCTTCCTCAACGCCAAGAGCGCCGATGCCGCCTCACTTTTGGAGGTCTTTAACGGCGAGACGTGGCAAGCCATCAACGGCGGGAATCAAATTCAATTAGATTAAATATTTTTAGGGGCTGTCGCAAGCAATTGCGACTCCCCCTTTTTTCAAAGTTCAATTTCCACCAAAGCGGATGCCAAAGCCGCCACCACCGTTGTCTCCGTCCGTGTGAATATCCAGATAGGGCGTGATGACACGCGCGGTATTGGCGATGGGCATGGATTGGATGTAGACCTTGCCGGGGCCCGTGACGCGCGTATTAAAGAATCCCTCGCCGCCAAGGAACATGTTCTTCACGCCCTTGACCGCTTGAATATCCATGGTACACCCTTCGGTCATTGCCGCGAGATACCCCGTATCCACGATGATGCTCTCGCCAAAACCAAGTGTGTACTCCTTACAGTAGCCGTCGATCTCAATAAAGACCATGCCGTCGCCGCGCACGCGCTGCATGATAAAGCCTTCACCGCCAAAAAAGCCATTGCGGATACGTTTTTGGAAGTAGACCGAGAGATCCAAGCCGCGCTCCATGGCAAGAAAACCGCGCTTTTGCACGATGATACCTTCATTGGGTGTGACACGGTACGGAATGATCGACCCCGGGAAACTGGACGCAAACGCGATCATACCGCTTCCGCCCTCCGCGGTGTATTCGTTGAGGAAGATGGACTCGCCCGAGAACATCCGTCCAAAGACCTTTTTGATGCCGCCTCCCGTGTTGGTATCCATGCGCATGTTGGG
>JAZQXI010000079.1:0-6117 GCA_045632805.1 Eubacteriales bacterium
AAATGAGATTGGGAAAAGAATGATGCTTTATGATTCAAACAGAATTTTTTCTCTTCAATTGCTCAAATTGAGCTCGCATCCTTAGCCGAAAGTGAGGGATTCATCCTTCTTTTTTCATCCTATTCATCTTAAAAATAAAAAAATATTGGACACATCACGAACGAAAATACGTCTATGATGTGTCCAACTTTTTTATTTGTGATTTTGTGCGAAATGAGGATTTCGATGATTTCAAAAAATCAAGAAAGCCTCAAAAAGCCTTACAAATCAAGGAATTACTTGCTTGCCTCTTCGATCGCAACCGCAACAGCAACAGTCATACCAACCATAGGGTTGTTACCTGCTCCGATGAGACCCATCATCTCTACGTGTGCGGGAACGGAGGAGGAGCCTGCAAACTGTGCGTCGGAGTGCATACGACCCATGGTGTCGGTCATACCGTAGGAGGAAGGACCTGCTGCCATGTTATCGGGGTGCAGGGTACGACCCGTACCGCCGCCGGATGCTACGGAGAAGTAGCTTACGCCGTTCTCCTGACACCACTTCTTATAGGTTCCTGCAACGGGATGCTGGAATCTGGTGGGGTTGGTGGAGTTACCCGTGATGGATACGCCGACATTCTCCAGCTTCATGATCGCAACGCCCTCGGGAACGTTATCGGAGCCGTAGCACTTAACGTCCGCTCTGGGACCCTTGGAGAAGGGCTTCTCCTCAAGAACCGTAACGGTCTCGGAGTAGGGATCAAATGCGGTCTTTACGTAGGTAAAGCCGTTGATTCTGGAAATGATGTAAGCTGCGTCCTTGCCCAAGCCGTTCAGAATGACGCGCAGGGGCTTGTTACGAACCTTGTTTGCGTTGAGCGCGATCTTAATAGCGCCCTCTGCGGCTGCAAAGGACTCGTGTCCTGCCAGGAAGCAGAAGCACTCGGTCTCCTCGGAGAGGAGCATCTTGCCAAGGTTACCGTGGCCAAGACCTACCTTGCGGTTCTCAGCAACCGAACCGGGGATGCAGAAGCTCTGAAGTCCGATACCGATTGCAGCCGCTGCGTCAGCAGCCTTGGTGCAGCCCTTCTTGATTGCGATTGCTGCGCCTACAACGTATGCCCACTTTGCGTTCTCAAAGCAGATGGGCTGGGTCTCCTCAACGATCTTGTAAGGATCAATGCCGTAATTGTCGCAGATCTCCTTGCACTCGTCGATGGAGTTGATGCCGTATTCCTTAAGTGCTGCGAGGATCTTCGCCTCGCGTCTTTCATAACCTTCAAATTTTGCCATGATACATTCCCTCCTTCAATTACTCTTTACGGGGGTCAATGTACTTTGCAGCATCATTGAATCTACCGTATGTGCCCTTAGCCTTCTCATATGCCTCATTGGGTTCGATGCCCTTCTTGATCATGTCGGTCATCTTGCCAAGAGATACGAACTCATAGCCGATCACTTCGTTGTTCTCGTCCAGAGCCATGCGAGTGCAGTAGCCCTCGGTCATTTCGAGATAACGAACGCCCTTTTCTTTGGTACCGTACATCGTACCAACCATAGATCTCTCACCCTTACCAAGGTCCTCCATGCCCGCGCCGATGACAAGACCGCCCTCGGAGAATGCGGACTGGCTGCGACCGAAAACGATCTGCAGGAACAGCTCTCTCATTGCGGTGTTGATTGCGTCGCAAACGAGGTCGGTGTTCAGAGCCTCAAGAATGGTCTTACCGGGAAGGATCTCTGCCGCCATTGCTGCGGAGTGGGTCATACCCGGGCAGCCGATGGTCTCGACGAGTGCTTCCTCGATGATACCGTTCTTTACGTTGAGGGACAGCTTGCACGCGCCCTGCTGGGGTGCGCACCAGCCCACACCGTGGGTATATGCGGAAATATCGGTGATCTGCTTTGCCTGGATCCACTTGCCTTCCTCGGGCAGGGGAGCAGGACCGTGGTCGCAACCCTTTTTCACAACGCACATGTTTGCTACTTCAGTGCTTTGTGCGTAAGGGAATTCACTTACGTTGCTCATGTTTTTTATCTCCTTTTTATTGATTACGAATTAAACGCCGCTCTCGATCAGAGGTGCGATCGCTTCAAAATAGTGTTTGCCGATGAACGCCGATCCGTTTTGATTGGGATGCACGCCGTCCGCGGAATAATACTGCGGCTCGGGTTGCTCGGGAAGTGCCTTTGCAAAGATCTCATCCAGCGGAATGTAAGCGTCCGCAAACTCGTCGGCAAGCGAGCGGACGATGGGGAGCAGACGGTCAAGCTCGGGTCTCCATGCTTCCTTTTCCTCGTTATCGAGAAGAAAAGGGGAGAGGATCACGATCTTGGCGTTTGTCTGCGCCTTGATGCGGGAGAGGATCGCGCGGTAGTTTGCGGCGATCTGCGCATCGGTGGTCTCAATGTGATGACTGTGGCGGTGCCAGATGTCATTGATGCAGATCAGAATTGAGACGATGTCGGGTTGGAGCTGGATGATGTCCTCATACATGCGGTCAAAGAGATTGTCGGTGCGGTTTCCGCTGATGCCGAGGTTGATCAGCTCAATTTCGGGATTGGGAAACGCCTTTCGGATATGTTCTGCGGCAAACTTGGGGTAGCCGTTTCCCATATCGTGATAGTTGCGTCTGTCTCTGCCCGCGTCGGTGATGCTGTCACCTTGAAAAAGGATTCTCATAACCGTTCTCCTATTGGTATGTAGCTTATGCGAGAACCTCGCCGTAAACAGTGCCGAATGCACCTGCGGCGTTGCACTCATCGGTATCGATGTGCATAGCGAGTGCGAACTTGGGGCTGACGCGGCATACGACATCGTCGAAGATCAGAGGGCGGTCGGTGCCGATCTTGACCTTGACGATCTGCTTGTCGGAAACGCCCATTTTTTCCGCATCCTCGGGAGTCATGTGGATGTGTCTCTTTGCGACGATAACACCCTCGGAGATCTCAACCTCGCCGGCAGGACCTACCATCTTAAGACCGGGCGTACCTGCAACGTCACCGCTCTCACGAACGGGAACGTCCTTAAGGCCCAGTGTACGAGCGTCGGAGTAGGACAGCTCAACCTGATTTGCGGGACGCGTAGGACCGAGAACACTGACTGCAAGCGTTCCCTTGGGACCTACGAGCGTGATCTTATCGTTGCCTGCGGCATACTGACCGGGCTGGCTCAATTCCTTCTTGACGGTCAGCTCAGCGCCCTTACCGTACAGGATCTCAACTGCTTCTGCGGTCAGGTGAATGTGACGCGCGGATGTTTCAACCAGAACTTTGTTTTCCATGATTTCAAAACCTTCCTTATAAAAAGTTGATTTTTTGTGCTTCGTTCGCCATGGGACGGAGCAGAATATTCCATACTCTATTATTATAACATAAATTTCTGCGCTTGTAAAGCCTGTTTTTTCATAATTCGCGCCACATATTACAAAAAAATATTGGATATAATAATCGAAAACAGCAGAATTGCGGGATAGGACCGGAGAAAACGTGATGAATCATGACGAAAAAGATGAAAAAGAGGTAACACGCGAGCGGGATGCGGCAGAAACGCGCCGGGTACGCTTGGAAACCATTCGGGATGGCGGTGGAAGTGTTGCGGAGAATGCGCGCGAGCGCTTTGAATGTATTCCGATCATAGGTCAGATTGAGGGGCATTATCTGCTTCCCGAGGGGCAGAAGGCGACCAAATACGAGCAGATCATCCCGATGCTGGTCTCGATTGAGGAGAGCGACGATGTAGACGGGCTGCTTTTGATTCTGAACACCATGGGCGGCGACGTGGAGGCGGGGCTGGCGTTGGCGGAAATGATCGCTTCCATGAAAAAACCGACGGTATCGTTGGTGCTTGGAGGCGGACATTCCATCGGCGTGCCGCTTGCCACCTCGGCAAAGCGATCCTTTATCGTTCCCAGCGCCACGATGACCCTGCACCCCGTTCGCATCAGCGGAATGGTGGTCGGCGTTCCGCAGTCCTTTCGGTATATGAGCGAGATGCAAAAACGGATCGTTTCTTTTATCTGCGCACATTCCAGAGCCGACAGCGAAACAGTGACAAGCCTTATGATGCGTCCCGACCAGATCGCAACCGATTGCGGCTCGATCCTTGAAGGGGAGGAGGCGGTCAAATATGGGATCATTGACGAAGTGGGGGGGCTTGATTCTGCTCTCGCGGCACTGCGGAAAATGATGAAAAATGCCCCTAAAATTAAATAAAGAATTATTCTTATTCAAGAAAAATGAAGAAATAAAGAAGAAATCGGCGGGGATTTGCAAGAAAAAATGAAAAAGGGGTATTGAAACGGGAGTTATTATATGATATAATAATTATATCTGTGCTCCAATTAGCGTATTACGAACCCAAACGCACAGAAAAAAGAGCAAAACCGTTATCCCTGTACCGACGTCCGCTGCCAACCCACCCAATACGTGGAGATCCGCGCAGGCGTGTATGCATCGGGTGAGCCATCAGAGAGTCGAGCACATAAGCGCAAGATACGATGCGTGTGCTTGTGGATTCGACTCTCTGATGGATCGGGAACGGTGAGGAGGAAACATTTGAAAACCGCTATGAAGCTGCGCTCCGGCGCAACCATTCCGCATATGACCCCTGCCGATGCGGAAAAGAAGAACTACCTGACCCGAAGTATCCTCAACCGCATGCATCTGATGCCTGCGGGGGATCCTGCCGCCTTTGACGAAAACGAGGACGGCAGCATTACATACTTTTTTGATCCCACCCGCGTGGTAGAGGCGCCGCCCGAGCTTTGGTACGCGCCCACACAGCGTGTGGAAACGATCGATTTGGATTCCGGCGTGACCATTCCGCGCATGAGCACCAAGCATGCGGCGGCGTGCGGGTTTTACACCGTGGAGCGCCTCTCACAGATGAATTACGACGTCATTGAGGAGCCCGTAGCGTACACGCTCCGCAACGACAAGAGCACCATCTATTTTTACGATAAAAAGACCGCGGTCCGACGCCCTTTGATGTGCGTCAACTGCGGAAAGGATATCCGTTACCGCCGCAAGCTCTGCCGCTCCTGCTTTGCGGACGATCTTGCCGTCAGATGCGCCGAGGGAGATCTGCACCGCGCCGAGCATTATCACATGAAGCGTGAACGCGTGCTGTTCTTTGATCTGGAGCTGACGGGTGTGTACGATCACGACGAGATCCTTTCTATCTCCATCACCGACGGAAACGGAAAGATCATCATGGATACCTTGGTCAAGCCCGCGCACAAAAAGAAGTGGAAGCAGACCGAAAAGATCCATGGCATCACGCCGGACATGGTGGCTGACGCGCCGAGTCTTGACGATCTGATCCCCACCATCAAGGAAATTTTTGCCAATGCCGACGTTTTGGTGGCTTACGGCGTTTCCACCGACTACAGCCACATCAAATACATTTACGATACCGAGGCGGAGAGGGAAGCGCTCCACAAAAAGACGCGTTGCGCGGCGATTGAGTTCGTTCGCTTCCAATCCGAGCATTACCCCGATCTCGTGCATGCATCGCTGAGTGACGCGATGGCGCTTTTGGAGATCGAATGGGACGGTGTTGCGCACACGTCGATCGCGGACACCATCGGATGCGCCAAGGTTTGGGAAAAGCTGTTCCCGCATTACTACGAGGATTGAGGTGTAGACATGGATAAGTTTTTCGGATTGGATAAAAAGAGTGCGCCGATGGAGGGCGCAAAGCTGTTGACCACGGTACATGACGAGGTGGAAAAGAACCTGCTGTGCGGAATTTTGGAGGAGGAAAACATCCCGTATCTCGCAAAAGACCGCGGAAGCGGCGAGGTGGCACGGATTCTCACGGGATTCTCGGTGTTCGGATGTGATATTTACGTTCCCGACGAGTGCTTTGAAGCCGCAAACGAGCTGCTCGACGCCTACCGCAACGGAGAGGTGTGCGAGGAGGATTTCTCCGACGATCCCGACGCCGAAAGCGAGGATTGATCCCGACTATGAAGGAGATCTTACTTTGCAAATACGGCGAGATCGTGCTAAAGGGCAGCAATCGCCGCTATTTTGAGGATACGCTTTGCAAGACGCTTCGGTTTCGCGCAAAGCATTACGGAAATTTTGAGATCACGCGCTCGCAAAGCACGCTGATCATTGAGCCGAAGGA
>JAZQXI010000080.1:0-4270 GCA_045632805.1 Eubacteriales bacterium
GGATAATTTCTCGCGGTGTAATCATAGTGTCCGCGCCTGCGCGGTCAAGACAGATTTTCAGAAATTCAAGCATATCCTCGTTCGTAACGCGCGGCTCCCAGTTATAATTCTGTCCGTGCAGTGATGTAATGCGCGCAATCAGTGCATACAGCTCGTTATCGGAAAGTCTGCGCAGACGGATGACGGGACCGATGAGATTTTTGAAGCCCTCCAAGGCAAAGCGACTGTCGCAAAGGCGGCTGCGGAGCGCCTCGTAGATGAAAAGTCCGCGTCTGGTATGCTCTAAAAATTGTGGTGTACCGCCAAGTACCAGAGCCAACCCCGATGCACGCCCTTGGAGCGTATCGTTGAACATGGAGAGGATCTTTTCGTAGTTGTTTTCACGACTGACGCGATGTGAGATTTTATAGAGGTTGACACACTCATCGATAAAGACGACCAAGCCGCGATATCCCATAGTACGCGAGAGTGCCGCCCACAGCTTGAGAAAATCATACCAATTTTCGTCATCAATAATGACGGAAACCGAAAATCCGAGATCGCGGCGTGCTTCGGTCTTGGTGGAATACTCGCCACGGAGCCAACGCAGACACGCACTGCGAAGGTCGTCGTTTCCATCGGTGTAAGCGCGATAATACGCAGTGATCACACGGGCAAAATCAAAGCCGCCGACCAAAAACTCCATCTCGCGCAGAGCCGCCAGCACGCGGCGATTCAGCTCTGCCGAAAATCGCTCGTCCTCGGGGGAAAGCCCGTCGGCTGTGACGGATTCCTGCAATCCCGAAATCCAACGCGCGATGATCTTGGGAAGCGCTCCCCCATCGGGCGAGGACTTGGAAGCCAGATTTTTCATCAACTCACGGTAGGTGGCAACACCGCTGCCGCCGCTACCGTACAAACGGCGCTCGGGAGAAAGATCGGCATCCGCGGTTAAAAAGTCACGCTCCAGGGCATATCCGCGGATGAGCTGCATCAAAAAGCTCTTTCCGCTTCCGTAACGACCGATGAGAAAACGCATGGATCCCCCGCCCTCATTGACCGCTTCCAGATCGGAAAGCAAAGCCGCGATCTCATCCTTTCGTCCAATGGCGATATAGGGTGCGCCCGCACGCCGAACAACGCCTGCGGATACGGATGAAAGTAAGGACGTCAAAATGCGCTTTGGCACTCTCGGCGTTTCAAATTGCTCACGTTCAGTCATTTGTATCATTCCTTTCGATCAAGTTCAGCGCAAGGTCGCGGTAATCCTCGATCACCGTGTAACCGTTGTCGCTCTCCTCCAACAGAATATCTCCCGTATACTCGGCGCAAAGCTCGTTGACGGCATCCGCCAATACATCGGGCATGGAATGCATCTCATGCGCGGCAGAGCGTTGAGAGGCATCATCTCCGTCAAACGCCGCACGCAAAAATGCTTGGTAAGGCTTCATTAGGGTGTACAGTTCCCCTGTTTCCACGCCGCGGTTTTCCTCAAAGCGGGGTTGAGGCGGAGTGGGCGGCACTTCATAAGTCATCGGCTCAGGTTCGGGCGTTGCTTCTTCCTCTTCAAACGCTTCGACAAGTCGAGAAGTCGTATCCCACGAATCGCGTTCGATCTCAGCCGCCAAGGACAGGGAGAGCGGTGCTTTGGGTAAATCGTACAGCTTTTCGTATTCGGGCGTGGGAGCATCCTTGCTCTTCCCCTCTGCCGACAGGCGGTGCGGAAGCAGCGGCTCAAGATACGCGTCCAGTATGGCGCGAATCGAGGTTGAAAGCGCATAAACGCTCAACCGTGAACGGATCCCCAAATGGGCACGGATGCGGTTTTCGCTGTATTTGATGATGTCGGTGACCAAATAGCGCAATTCGTGCGAGCAGGAAAAAGAGGTGTACTCCACGGCAATGCGGTATTTGATGTGATGAGCGCAAAGAGCCCCCGAAAAAGCGGATCGCACCATGCGGCTTGCATCCATTCCGTGTGCGCCGAACAGCTTACCGTCGGTTGCGGTTTTACGCCCCACCTCAAGCAGTGCGCCGAAAATCAATCGCTCAAACAGCGGACGGTGCTCCTCGGTGCAGAATTTACTTTTGTGAAAATCGTAGTTGGAGCAAAACACGGGGAGTCCTCGGCAAAGCCCCTCCTCTCCCGATGCTGTGATATAGAACTCCTTTAAAGAGCAACGCGACATTGCCGCAAGCAAATGTTGCCCCGAGAGATGCTCGGGCGGCGGCAAGCGGTGCAAAAGGCTGTAGTCACAGATCCATTCGGGTAGGTTACCGTCCAATTGATGGAAGATCTCGCGATAGTTGACCCAGAGGCGGCAAAGTGCCTCTTGTCCGACGTTGGGATCGGTCTTACCCGAGAGATTGATGATCTCATACGCGTACAAAAGCAGATAGCTGTAGTCGGTTGCAAGATATTCGCCATGGCGGAAGTTCTCGCGCCACCACAAATACCACTCCAGCTGCGCACGGTTCATCTGCGAATACTGCGGAACATAGGAGAAAAACGGAACACGCGGACATACCTCCCCCTTTACCGCGTACAGACGCATCGCATCCCGTACAAAATCCTCATAATACCGATATTGGCTTTTTTGACGGTAGAGGCGAACCGAAACGATCAAAGAATCTTGCGGGTTGTAAAGCTCATCCGGTTCGGGAGCGGAACGAAGTTTTTCCTCACTGTAAGGCGGGATATAGTGCCGTTCGGGTTCCGGATTTTTTTGCGTTGCGGCAGTCTCATCGTTTTTTCGCGGCGGTTCTAAAACGATCTCTGCAGCCTCGGTATCATGCGCGTAGATCGGTGCGCGTCGCGGTGGAATCAGAGCATCGATATCCCAAAAGCGATCGATCTCTTCTTCCCGTTTTCGGCGTTGATCACGATCCATATTCTCACCTCCCGTTCGTCTTTCGGTAATATATTATTATATCACGTTTTATAAGTCTTGTCAATCGCTTTTTATGCTTTTTCGCAGGTTGGAAAAAATTCGGCCGTGGTGCGCGTTTATCTGCATAATCATTCAGCCTTTTTTGAAAAAATCGCAAAAAAATTCAAAAAAGGGCTTGACAAACGAAAAAAATATGGTATACTGTGAAACAAGATACACAAAGGCGATGATCGGAATCGAGTACCCTTTCGTTTCTGCTGCAGAGAGCTGTCGGTTGGTGCAAGACAGAGCGAGGCGATTGCGGGAATTACACTCCGTGAGCCTTGCATCGAACGCCTACGGGTCAGTAAGCTGCAACGGGTCGCTCCGTTAGAGGCGGTAGAGTATGTTGGTACTCGGTAAGGTCTGTGCTGTGAGGCATAGATAAATTGAGGTGGTAACACGGTTCATCCGTCCTCTTGGTCCTATGGATCAAGGGGGCTTATTTTTTTACACAAAGGAGAATTTTACTATGGACACTTGGATCACAACGATCATGTTGGTCATCTTTTTCGCCGTGATGGTGGGAATCGGCATCTATTGCCGACGTCACTCCACAGACGTGGGCGGCTTTGTGCTTGGCGGCAGAAGCGTAGGTCCTTGGCTGACCGCATTCGCCTACGGCACCTCCTACTTCTCTGCCGTGATCTTCGTTGGTTACGCGGGACAGTTTGGTTGGAACTTCGGTCTTGCCTCCACCTGGATCGGTCTTGGAAACGCCTTTATCGGTTCGCTCTTGGCATGGGTCATCCTCGGTAGAAGAACGCGTATCATGACGCAGCATCTCTCCGCAAAAACGATGCCCGACTTTTTCGGTCAGCGCTTTGATTCGCAGGCACTCAAAATCGTTGCGTCCTGCATTACCTTTGTGTTCCTGATTCCCTACACCGCGTCTCTTTATAACGGTCTTTCCCGTCTGTTCGCAATGGCTTACGAGGGAATCGACTACTCGGTATGCGTGATCGTCATGGCGGTGCTGACAGGCGTATACGTCCTGTTTGGCGGATACATGGCAACCGCGATCAACGATTTTATTCAGGGTATCATCATGCTTTTCGGTATCGTTGCCGTGATCGGCGCGGTTCTGTCTCAGAACGGCGGTCTGACCAACGCGATTGAACAACTGGCAACAGGCGAAAACGGCGGCTGGGAGTATGCTTCCTTCCTTGGTGCCGATCCTGTATTTCTGCTCTTCGTCGTGCTTCTGACCTCTCTTGGCACTTGGGGACTTCCCCAGATGGTTGGCAAATTCTATGCCATCAAGGATGAGGATTCTATTAAAAAAGGAACCATCATCTCTACCCTGTTTGCCATCGTGGTGGCGGGCGGCTGCTACTTCCTTGGCGGCTTTGGGCGCCTTT
>JAZQXI010000081.1:0-5125 GCA_045632805.1 Eubacteriales bacterium
GATGATTAGCGAATAACGATGACTTTGTGGGGAAAACTTTTTACAAGAAGTTTTCCCCACACCCCTTTCAAGAACTTTCACCGCATTTTTACAGCACCTTCATTGGGAATTGCTTTCACGGCAATTCCTTTTTTCATGCTGTGCGTTTTGGTGAAAGCCGTAATGCAGTACAGGCCCTACTGAATTTGTAGCTTTCAAGCACAGACGGTAGAATAGCTCCCGCAAGCGCTTTGGGGGCAGGATTGCTGACGCAATCCCACCGCCAAGCGCTCACGAAAGTTAGTTTGCCAATGGCAAAACAACCTTTTCCTCTCCCTCCGTGAGAGGTGATTTGAGCGCAAACGAAAACCGGAGAGGGCGCATTCCGCATTTACTTGCCACGCCTTGTCTTTGCCTCTTCAAACAGTCTTTTTTCCTCGTCGGTGACGGGACATAGCGGTGGGACGGCTGTGGGATGCTCGTTCTCATCCAGCGCGACCAGAATAAACCGTCCGTCCGCGATCAGCTCCCGCTCTCCCGTAAAGCGCTCCACCTCTGCCGTAACCAGCACCTCCATCGAGGTGTGCCCCGCGTAAATGACCTTGCCCGTGACGACCATGCTTTCGTTTTGATATGCGGGCTTGATAAACCGCAATTGCTCGATGCACGCCGTGGTAACGGGACAATGCGCGTATCGACGCGCGCTGATCGCAGACACGTCATCCATCCACGCGATCAGATCACCGCCAAACAAGCGACCCGCGCCGTTGACGTTTTCCATACGCAAAATCTGCACAAACTCCGCGCGTGAGATTTCGGGAGACTGCCCCGCGCACGCACATCCTTCGCTTTGCATTGCCTCCATTGTTTCTCCTTTCAAGACACGCCCCACATTGTCAAACACAATATGGGGCGTAATTTCACATTCAGATTCCGTCGATCTCCGCTTGCGCAAAGCCGTGACGCTGAAGGATCTTTTCAGCCGCCTCCAGCTCCTCCGCCTGGATGATCATAAACGCCTTACCTGTAGCTTTTCCCACACAGGCATACATATATTCCACGCTGATGCCGCTTTCCGCCAAAACGCGCAAAACGCCAAGCGTACCGCCGGGAGTATCGTCCATGGTAAGAGAAAGCACGTCGGTGACACGAACGACGATGCCCTCGTCGTTGAGCACGCGCTTGCCTTCCTCCGGCTTATCCACGATCAACCGCAGAATTCCAAATTCCGAGGTATCCGCCAAAGAAAGTGCGCGGATGTTGATGTTATTCTTTGCCAGCACGTCTGCCGCCGCGCAGATGCGCCCTTTTTTATTTTCCAAAAATACAGAAAGCTGTTTGATAATCATCGTTATTCCCTCCAATCAGATTTTGCCCGCACGGTTGTCGATCACACGCTTCGCCTTGCCCTCGCTGCGAACGATGGATTTGGGGTTGACCAAATGCACCTTTGCGCTGATTCCGAGCATGGATCGAAGCTCCTCGGTGATGGTGCGCTCCAGCTTTTCGATCGCCTTGATATTATCCGAGAAGAACGCCTCGCTCATCTCCACGTTGATATCAAAAGTATCCACGTTGTTGACACGATCCACCACGATCTGATAGTTGGGCGTGATCCGGTCGCCGCTGACCTTAAGAAGCACCTCCTCGATCTGCGACGGGAATACGTTGACACCGCGGATGATCAGCATATCGTCGGTACGTCCGTTGGGCTTGCCCATACGAATGTGCGTGCGTCCGCACTTGCATGGCTCGGGAATGAGTGTGCAAATATCGCGCGTGCGATAACGGATCACGGGGAACGCCTCCTTGGTGATCGAAGTGAACACCAATTCGCCGGGAGTGCCTAAGGGCAATACATCACCCGTTTCGGGGTTAATGGTCTCGACCAAGAAGTTGTCCTCCCAAACGTGCATGCCCGCCTGCTCGGAGCATTCGCAGGACACGCCGGGGCCCAGAACCTCGGAAAGACCGTAGATATCATACGCCTTGATACCAAGCTTTTCTTGGATCTGTTCTCTCATGTTTTCCGACCAAGGCTCGGCGCCGAAGATACCGACCTTGAGCTTGAGCTGATCCTTGACACCCATGCGCTCGACCTCCTCGCCTATGTACATTGCGTAAGAGGGGGTGCAGCAAAGCACCGTTGCGCCGAAATCAATCATGGTCTGGATCTGGTTCGCGGTGTTGCCCGAGGAGATCGGGATCACCGTAGCTCCCAGCTTTGCGGCACCGCCGTGCAATCCAAAGCCACCCGTAAAGAGTCCGTAGCCAAAGGAGACTTGAACGATATCCTCATTTGTCACGCCCAGGCCTGCAAGCATTCTCGCCACGCACTCATCCCACATATCAATGTCGTTTTGCGTGTATCCCACAACGATTCTCTTGCCCGTCGTCCCCGACGATGCGTGTACGCGCACAACGTCCTGCATGGGAACGGCAAACAAGCCGTAGGGATAATAGTCGCGCAGATCTTTTTTGTAGGAAAACGGCAGACGGTGAAGATCCTCGACACCTTTGATGTCGTCGGGGGTCAGCCCCTTTTCGTCCATTCTCTTGCGGAAGCACTCGACGTTTTCATAGGAACGGCGTACCGTTTCACACAGACGCGCATCCTGCAATTTGCGCAACTCCTCGCGGGGCATACGTTCGATTTCGGGATTTAAAAAGCTCATGGTTCAGACCTTCTTTCTTTGATCGGATTGCGATTTTAGGTTACAAGCGGTAGCCCAGCTCAAACGCCTTGAGATTGACGTCCAAGAACTTTGCGGGAACCGTTTCCTTAATGGTTTCGATCCATTCCTCATAAGGGATCGATGTGTTCTTTGCCATCACGCCGATGAGAACGACGTTGACCGCTTTGATATTCCCTGCCTCACGCGCCAAAGCAAGCGCATCGGTCGCAGTCAGATCCACCGCCGCATCCAGCTTTTCGCGGATGCCATCGGGATATTCCATAGCACCCGTAATGACGGGCATGGGATCGATTTTTTGATCGTTGACGATCATTTTTCCGCCTTTTTTCAGCCACGGTAGCGCGCGATATGCTTCCAAAAGCTCAAACGCGAGGATGATGTCCGCCTCACCCTTGTCGATGATGGGAGAATAGACCGCATCGCCGTATTTGACGTAGGTCACAACGCTACCGCCGCGCTGGCTCATACCATGAACCTCGGAGACCTTGACGTCATAGCCCTGACGAATGACTGCGTTTCCAAGGATTCGGCTGGCAAGAAGCGTGCCCTGACCGCCGACACCGACGATCATAATATTGGTCGTTTTCATATCAGTTCTCCTCCTTTTCGATTGCTCCGAAAGGACATACGCCCGTGCAGAGTCCGCATCCGTTGCACTGCGTCACGTCGATACGAACCGCACCCGTTTCGCGATCCAGAGAGATGGCGGGACATCCAAGCTTCATGCAAAGCTTGCACTTGCGGCACTTTTCGGTGATCACACAATGCCCCGTGTATTTCACGCTCTTGAGAAGCGCGCAGGGACGCTGTGCGATGATCACCGACGGCTCTTCCGCCTCGGTCTCCGCCTTCACGACCGCCTCAAAATTCTTGACGTCAAAGGGATCGGCAACCGTCACACGGTTGATGCCAAGTCCTTGGCAAAGCTTGATCAGATCCACCTGACGCGTCGCCTCCCCGCGGATGGTCTTACCCGTGGTGGGGTTATCCTGATGTCCGGTCATACCCGTGATCGAATTATCCAGAATGATGACGGTGCTGATGCCCTTGTTATAAACGATGTCGGCAAGTCCCGTCATACCCGAATGCATAAAGGTGGAGTCACCGATCACGGAAACCAGCTTTTTGGTGAATTCCTTGCCCTTGACCTTGGACATGCCGTGCGCCGCGCTGACCGACGCACCCATGCAGATGGTGGTATCCACCGACGCCAAGGGTGCAACCGCTCCCAGCGTATAACAACCGATGTCACCCGAAACGGTCAGTCCCAGTTTTTTAAGAACGTAGAAGGTTCCTCTGTGCGGGCATCCCGCGCACATCACGGGGGGACGCGCGGGAATCATCTCGGCGGGAGTCAGACTCTCCGCGGGGGCTTCATCAAGAATCGCTTTGCGGATCATTGCGGGGGTGTACTCACCCAGCATGGTAAAGAGCTCCTTGCCCTTGACCTCGATCCCCATCGCGCGGCAAGCATCCTCGATAAAGGGATCCAGTTCTTCAATCACGCATAGCGTTTTGCAGGTCTTTGCAAAATCCTTCAAAAGCGTTTCGGAAAGTGGCCAAACGATGCCAAGCTTGCAATAGTTGACCTTCTCGCCAAGCGCCTCTTTTGCATACTGATATGCGATACCCGACGTAATCACGCCGATGTCGCTGCCGTTGTTCTCTACCGTATTAAAGGGACAATCTGCGGCATACGCGGCAATCTTTTGGGTACGTTCCTCGACAAACACGTGACGTTTGATCGCGTTTGCGGGCATCATCACGTTTTTGGGAATATTCTTTTCATAATCCTTGACGGGATGCTCCTCGCGAGTTCCGATCTCCACCAAGCTCTGCGAGTGAGAAACACGGGTGGAAAGACGGACAAGGACGGGCGTATCAAACTGCTCGCTCAGATCAAACGCCGCCTTGGTATAGTCCTTGCACTCGGCAGAATCCGATGGCTCGAGCATCATGATCTTTGCGGCGCGCGCATAATGACGGGAGTCCTGCTCGTTTTGAGAGGAATGCATACCGGGGTCATCCGCCACACAAAAGACCGAACCACCGCCCACGCCGATATAGCTTTGAGTGAAGATGGGATCCGCCATGACGTTGAGTCCCACGTGCTTGCAACAGCTCATCGAGCGTCCGCCCGCGATAGAAGCGCCGATCGCCACCTCTGCGGCAACCTTTTCATTGGGCGCCCATTCAACAAACACTTCCTCCGCGGGATAGGTTGCCATACACTCGGTAATCTCGGTGCTGGGAGTACCCGGGTAGGAAGAGACCAGATGAACGCCCGCCTCGTAGGCACCCTGTGCCACAGCGGCATTTCCAAGTAATAACTTTTTCATATATGTAAAATCCTTTCTGATTCAACACACTGTGTTCGCACAAACTCTTAAGGAAAGTTTTGATCAAACTTTTTCAAAAGTTTGCGCAGGTGGAGAAGCACAAAAACTCCC